>CAZUHZ010000006.1:0-27651 GCA_964620895.1 uncultured Dysgonomonadaceae bacterium
GTATCCTAACTCCCGAAAAGCCTCTTTGAGAGCGGGATTGTTATCCAATTCATCAAAAAACTGCATCACTATTTGTGTCACCTCTACTTGGGTGTTTTGTCTTAGGTTCCATTGATACAACTATTGTTTCACCCAATAAAACATAATGACCTGCAAACCAATAATTGTATTATATGACAATTTGAAATGAGAATGCAAAACAAACTCTTCGCAGTATCAAAAAACTGACAAAAGGGCTATTTTACTCACTCAATTGTATCAATTCACTTACAAGTGGACAATAATATAGCTCCTATTGCATGAAACTTCTTGTAGAGCAGGTATTCTTTAGGTGGGAGGGTCTCGATTCAGTAAACGTGTAGATATGATGTTTATGCAATGGTAAGAAAAAGGGGAGAGGGAAGCATAAAGCAATTGGAATAATTATGCTAACCTGGGTCTCATCAGTGAGATTCAAGTGTAAGGGGTTTGTGTTTCGCTGATATAGTGCAGGTAATGATTGATTGATACAGGTCCGAAAAAAACATCAACAATGATTGTAAATGTAAAATATATCAATCCTATTTTAGAGAAGGTCACAGCAATTCACTTCTCAATCTTCACCGTTCAATTACTACCTTTCTCCAACATTTCAGCCTTCTCTAGGCTTCCACCTTGAGCTTCGGGCAATTTTCTATACAATAGCGCAAGTTCGCTCATCACCTCTCTGTTTTGTGGCGATGCTTTCAATTGCTTTTCAAGCTCATCTTTGCGGTCGGTCATATCCTTTAGTTGGTCAATTACACTTCCTTCCCAAAGTTTTGTGCCGCTCATATATGCAGCTCGCGAAATGGCGTGTGCACCAACAGGATTGGACAATAATATTAAAGAGATAATAATAAGAGACTTAATGATTAATTCGAGGTTGTTGAATAGAATGGATATGCCAATAAGCAACAAAAACAAACCCAGTGTAGCAGCTTTGGTTATGGCAGACATACGCACATAAAAATCGGGAAGACGGATGATTCCAATAGCTGCAATAAGCATTAAAGCTGTTCCTAGTATAATTAAGGATAAACTAAAAATATCGTGTAAACTCATCATTTATTTCTTTTAGTTAGATAAAACGCATAGGAGATTGAGCCCAAAAATGAGATGAGTGATAAAACCATTGCTACATCTAGAAAATGGGGCGAATCCCACAAAATAGAAAACACAACAATTATGGCTATTACCATAGTTGTAACAAGGTCTATTGCTGTAACTCGATCAGGCAAAGTGGGACCTTTAATAAAGCGGTATAGCACAAGTATTGCACTTACTGTCAACACTACAATGACTACCGAAAGAATGACATTTATTAAACTCATAATATATTTTTATTTTATTCTAATACACGGATAACCCTGCGCTCAAATCCATTTTTCAAATCGTTTACCAATGCCTCGGTATTGTCGTTGATATACATTGAGTGTACAAAAAGGTGCGACTTGTCGGCAGACACATCAAGGCTAAGTGTGCCAGGTGTGAGTGTAACCAACGATGAGAAAATAGTAATTTGAAGGTCGGTTTTTGTATCTAGTGGCACAGCTATTATGCCAGGTTGCATATTGTGGGAAATGCTTAAAACTTCGAATGCAACTGCCATACTCGACTTTACAAGCTCCCACAAGAAAAAGATAGCAAGTTCGACCAAGTAAATCACTTGAAAAAAAGCTTTGCGCGCATATATAAATGATGTAAGCCAACCAATTATGGCAACACCAAAAAATATAGCTATGTACCATTCCACCACCAATGTATTGCCACACACCATCTTTACTGCCAATGTTACAACAAGGGCAACTATTGCTAACCATTTCAACAATCGTATCATAGTTCTTTTTTCTATCGGTTTAAAATTAAATTTATATACTCGTTACGTTCAACTACTGCATTGGCAGCTTTCTCTGTGAACTCGATAAAACTAGCTGGCAAAAAACTGACAACCAAAATAGCAATAGTGAGTGTACCTATCACCCAAAACATTGGTTTATGTGCAGTGTATGCCTCTTTAATGGATGTTTGTTTCAGAACAGTTCCTTCGGGCAAAGGTTTCCAAAATACTTGATTCCATATTTTCGTCATCGAAAAAAGGGTTATCATACTTACAAACAAAGATATAGCAACTATTACCCAATCGCCCGAAACTAAACCTGCTTTTGCCAACATAAACTTACCCCAGAACCCAGTTAATGGGGGGACTCCTGTAAGCGAAAATGCTGAAATAGCAAATACTAGTGCTATAAATGGAAGATGGGAGAAAATTCCACCCAACTTGTTCAGGTTGTATGTTCCCGTTACTTGACCCACTAAACCACTAATAAAAAATAGATTGGTTTTGACTAGCACGTTGTGCAAAACAAAAAACAATGCTCCCGCAATAGCTAGCGGTGTTCCAATTGCCAAGCCCATGAGCATATATCCTATTTGCGAAACAATATGGAACGATAGAATCTTAAGAAAATCTGTTTGAATAGCAGCTCCAAACACTCCCACCACCATGGTAAACCCTGCTAGAATCATAAACACAGTCTTCAGCATTGTTCCATCGAGTGGAAAAACAATAGTAAAAAAACGTATTAAAGTATAGACCCCTACCTTGGTCATCAATGCTATCAGAAAAGACGAAATACCAATGGGTGGTGTATGATAGGAAGCAGGCAACCAGAAGAAGAGCGGAAAAATGGCAGCTTTTATCCCAAAACTCACCAAAAAGAAAACTGATGCAACCATAGGCAAGGTTTGATTTGAAATGGCATCGAGTGCCAAACCAGCAGCAGCCATATTCACAGTTCCTGTTAAACCATAAACCACTCCAACGCCTGCTAGAAACAGAGACGATGAAAAGACGTTGATAGCCACATATTTTATTGAGCCTTCGAGCTGAAAACGCTCTCCACCTAAGGTTAGTAATACAAATGAACTCACCAACATTACCTCAAACCAAACATACAAATTGAATAGGTCGGCTGCCATAAACGCTCCAATGATACCTAGTTGCAGTGTGAAAAAGATAACATTGAACAGATAGCCCACATCTTTTGCCTTGAACCATCGTGATGAGTAAAACCACGAAAGTGCTGATACAAATGAGGTGAGCACAATCATTCCAGCCGACAAGTAATCGACAGCCAGCATAATGCCGTAGCCGTGAAGCCAACCTCCTACATTGACTATAAGAAAGCCATTGCTTGAAATTGAACGAAGCAGTAAAACCGACAACACTAATTGTGCTATAACAGTGATACTCCCAAAAACTCGTTGCACTTTGGTGTTTCCCCAAAAAAACAAGTTTACAATTGCTGCCAACAATGGTAGCAACAATACCGATGATATAATTAATTGGTTACTCCCCATATTAGTCTTCGAGTTTGTCAGTTAAATTTAGCTCGTCCATATTTGCTGTACCAGTTGTTTTATACACCTTACGAAGCAACACTATGCCAAAAGCTTGGATTCCGAAACCTATCACAATGGCTGTTAGTATAAAAGCTTGAGGAATAGGGTCGGCATAATCCGACTGCATTATTGTGTCAGCCGATTTGATAAGCGCTGGCAAACCACGAGTGAGCCGAGCAATAATAAAAATAAACAGATTGGAAGCATAGCCAAGAATCATTATGCCAATAATCATCTTTGTCATTCCTTTATTCAACAGCATGTAAAAGCCTGTAGCATATAAAAGTCCAACCATTATCGATAGTAAAATATCCATCTTATGTTATCAATTTTCAGTTAATACAAATGTAATATTCAATACTACCCCTACTACTACCAGATACACACCTATATCGAAGAACATGGGTGTTCCTAAGTTTCCAATTAAAGGTAGTTGAAAGCTAGTCCATACACCCGTAAAAAGTGTAAGCCCCATAAACAACGATATCAAAACAGACACAAGCGATGTGAGCAATCCTGTAGCTATTATTTTGCGTGGGTTTAGATGGTAGCGCTTCAAGGTTGCCTCAACTCCAAACACTACCGAGTGAAGAAAGAGCGCAATGGCAGCCAACAGACCTCCTATGAATCCACCTCCTGGAAGATTGTGTCCACGAAAAAGCAGAAACACCGAAAACAAAAAGAATAACGGCATTAATAACCTTACTGTGGTATGTAATATTACTGTTCTCATTTTTAAATCATTTATTATTTTTCCAATTTCTCCTTAGTTTCCAACTCTTCTTTCTCTTCTGATTGTGACGATTTGCCTTTTCTACCAATCTTCAACAACGAATAAACTCCTAAGGATGCAACCATCAATACTGTTATTTCACCCATTGTATCAAGACCTCTAAAATCGACCAAAATAACATTTACAATATTGCGCCCTTGGGCTTGTAAAAAACTGTTTTGCACAAAGTACTCTTTCAACGCAGGATTGATTTCTGTTTGTTGTACCCAAAGCAACAAAAACGACATGGTTAGTCCGAATAGCAATGCTGGCACAAAACGCTTCACAGCCATAGTTCTAGAAATATCGACAAATAATGGTAGTCTATTAAGAACAAGCACAAATAGAACGACAGACAATGTTTCAATCAAAAACTGAGTCATAGCTACGTCAGGAGCACCAAAGAATAGATAAATAAGGGCAGTGCTATAACCAACTAAACCCATAGATACAATTACTGTGAGTCGAGACTTGGAATTGACTAGCACCCACAAGGCTATAAGCATGATAACAATTACCAACAACTCATGTAAACGAAAACCAACCGATGAGTGAAACAAGTCTGTAAATGAAACATCGAAGTTGCCAAAACTAACAACCAAGAAAACCAACCCCACAAAAAACAGTGCAATGGTTATTAAATAGTTGCGCAAAAAACCGGATTGAAAAAAACGTGTTTGTGCACTAGATACCCTCAGCAAACCTGGAATGGATTGGTTGTATATAGCTTCGGGACCGAATGAATTATTGAGGTTGAAACGATTGGCAAAGCCTCTTATTTTGTGACGAATAAGATAGACACCCCACCCTGCTACTAGTGTTAGCAAACTCAACCCAAATATAAGGGTGAAACCATGCCAAAGTGTCAAATCCAACACTCCATCAACTTTCAAAGCCACATTGGATGCTTGATGTAAAAGAGGTTGAACTAACTGAGTTGCAAAAACACCTCCAATCAATCCTAAAAATGAAGCAACTAAGGGTCCAAACAACATGCTTGGTGAAGTTTCATGTGGTTGTTTGGGAGTTTTAGCCTCTTTACCAAAAAACACCTTATATCCTATCTCGATAGATAGGGCTGCAAACAACACACTGGCTACAAATGTGGCTGATAAGGTAAGGTAGCTCCACATAGGGCTTTGGGCTGTTGCAGTATATAACAGCTCTTTGGCAACAAAGCCAAAAAAAGGAATAAGACCTGCCATCGACATACTTGCTAGTGCTGCTGCCACATATGTTAAAGGCATTTTGTTGCGGAGTCCCGATAGCTCATTAACGTGGCGTGCTCCTGTCTCATGCTCAATGTTGCCTACAACCATAAAAAGTGTTCCTTTGTATAGGGCGTGAGCCAAAACAAAAACCATGGCTGCCTGTACTGCAATTGTAGTACCTATCCCTAGAAGCATTACCATAATCCCAAGGGCACTCACCGTAGTGTATGCCAATATTTTCTTTAAATCGGTATGCATAATAGCCTTTACTGCACCAAACACCATAGTAAAACCTCCAATTGCTGGCAGCAAAACATGCCACAATGGGAAACCGATAAAAATTGGTGAAATGCGAGCTAGCAAAAAGATTCCTGCTTTTACCATAGTGGTAGAGTGCAAGTATGCACTCACTGGAGCAGGTGCTTCCATGGCGTTGGGTAGCCAAAAATGAAACGGAAACTGCGCCGACTTGGTAAAAGCACCAATGGCTAGCAAGATGAGAATGATATTCGCTTTTGGACTTTGCAAAAGAAGGTTCGGATTGCTCATCAACTCATCGAATTGAAATGTACCTGTCTCTTGCCCAATCAATATGATACCTGCTAGCATAAACAAGCCGCCCATAACTGTCACCAACATTGCTTGCAGCGCCGAGTCGCGCGACTTCTCTTTATCGTGATAATAGCCTATGAGGAAATATGAACTTAAACTTGTGAGTTCCCAAAAAACAAACATCAACAATAGCGACCCCGACATAACCAATCCAACCATTGCACCCATAAACAGGGATAGAAACACAAAAAAGCGAGGGCGGTTTTTATCATGCGCTAAATATGAGTTGGCATACACATGAATAAAAACACCAAAGCCAGTTATCAGCATCAAAAAGAAAACACTAAGACCATCAAGCCTGAAAACTAAATCGAAATTAAAGCTTTCAACCCAGGTTACAGTATCTTGAAACACCGCTCCATCAATAATGCTCCACATCTTAATGGATGCCCAGCTAAACAGGAACAAAGGAATTGCTGTCATCAATAATCCAGCTTTTTTAGGAAAAAGCTTGAATAAAAGTGGTGAAAGCAAAGCTCCCGAAAAACTAATAAGCACAATAATTAAAAACTCCATAAACTTGTTACTGTGTATATATATTCATTAATAAAGTTGCAAAGCTAATGATAATTTCTGAGAAAGTAGGTAAACGTCTTTTCGTTCACAAATAAAGAGGTTAGTAATATATGTGGATTGTGTGACTGATTATAACCTACAACTCTAAAAAAACACCAACATAGTTTTTGTAACTACACTGGTGTTTCTTTTATTTTGTTGTACTGTTTTACCAAGAAGGCGTTTTACATTATTCCCTTCTCTCGCAACTTTTGTTGCCATTTCCAAGCAGTAGCCATGGTGTCTTCAATAGTTTCCTTAGCTTTCCAGCCGAGCACACTGTTGGCTCTATCGGGGTTTGCCCATATCTGCTCAATATCGCCTTCGCGTCTGCCAACAATCTTATAATTGAGTTTCTCGCCAACTACCTCTTCAAATACTTTAATAAGTTCCAAAACAGAAACTCCAACTCCTGTACCTAGGTTGAATATCTCAACCTTCTCTTTCGATTTACCTTCCAGCATGCGCTCTACTGCTATTACGTGAGCTTTAGCCAAATCAACCACATTGATAAAGTCGCGGATACAAGATCCATCAGGAGTATTGTAATCGTCGCCAAACACACTTAGTTGTTTACGCACCTTCATACCTGTTTGGGTAATGTATGGCACAAGGTTTTGTGGCACTCCCATAGGAAGTTCTCCAATTTCAGCAGATGGATGAGCTCCAATAGGATTGAAGTAGCGAAGAATGATGCTCTTGATAGGTACACCCGAATGTACAAAATCTTGAATAATCTCTTCATTTATCTGCTTTGTATTTCCATAAGGCGAAGCAGCGGGTTTGATGGGTGCATTCTCGTCTATTGGATTGTCGTCAGGCTCACCATACACAGTGCAAGAGGAAGAGAAAACAATGCCCGATACATCGAATTGTGGCATTAACTCCAATAGATTGATAAGCGAAACAAGATTATTTTTGTAATACAATAAAGGCTTTTGCACAGATTCGCCCACAGCTTTGCTTGCAGCAAAGTGTATGATACCATCGATGTGGCGATGTTTTTTGAATAGGTTGGTCAATGCTTCTAAATCGTTACAATCTGCATGTTCAAACTTAGGTCTGATGCCCGTAATCTTAGTGATTCCTTCCAGCACATCGGCATTTGAATTTGATAAGTTGTCGATAATCACAACTTCATATCCAGCATTTTGTAATTCTACTACTGTATGCGAACCAATGTAGCCTGTGCCACCAGTGACAAGTATTTTCTTCTTCATCATTACTATTGTATATTTAATTATTTTGTGTGAGACGTATATAAGCACAAATATACATTTTATATCAATAATATCCGTGTATAAAAGTAAAATTATAGCTAAAACCATGCATTAAGTAAGATAGTATTGTTGCATAAATTAGAATTGGGTTTCTAAAACTACAGAAGACTCTTTTAGCTTTAAAACACCAATTGCACAGAAAAAAACCATTGCTACTGCTTAAATTTGATAAACTACCTACCACTACTATTTGAATATTTCACAGTCCATCTCCGCATTCTAACTCACAATTAGACACTTTAATAGGAATTGGATGGACGCTTTAAGAAATAATCTTTATATTTGCCCATATTTAATAGCAATGAACTACAAATTGAAAGTATATTACAACAAAGAAGACTTACCTCATTTAGATGAAGTGAGCTTCTTTCATAGTATCCGTACTTTTGACTTGTATGACAATGTAGCTTACTACACACCATTGATGGTAGTCTGTTTTCAAGACAATGAACCAGTAGCATCGCTATTTGCTCACATCAAACGAATAAATAGATTTCTGAACACATCTATTTTTAAAAGATGCTATGTAAGCCAAAAGCCTGCATACTACAAAGAGAACCTACCCGAAGAGAATATTTTTTGCCATTTATTAGACACCCTGACAAAAGAGTTGAAGCATCGTGTTTTTTATATAGAGGTGCGCCATTTAGGAGACCCAATATTTGGATATAAAGCTTTTAGAGATAATAGTTTTTTTTCCACAAAGTGGATCAATATAAAAAACTCGTTGCAGCGCAAACGAAATATATGGAATCAACTCTCCAGAACAAGAAAGAACCAAGTAAACAGAGCTGAAAGAAAAGGTGTTTATATTGAAGAGCTTACTAACAAGGACGAACTTGCTACTATATACGACTCGATAGATAAAAATTTACATTGGAAGTTTTCTCACCGCTTTCCTCCTTACACATATATCGAAAACTTTTTCAATTCATATATACAAAAAGGAAAAGGGAAGTTTTTTATAACCAAGTATGAAGGGAAAGTGATTGGTGGAATAATTATAGGGTTGCACAACAATAAAAACGCCTACAGTCTCTACTATTGGGGTAAAACTCAAACCTACAAACACCTCTACCCTAACATCTACACCATTTGGTATGCCATGACATATGCTGAAAAGCATGGGTATGAATATTTCGACTTTATGGACTGTGGATACTTGCATGAAAAGGCTGGAAAGCCACGTTTCATACTTCAATTTGGAGGGAAACAACATGCCACGCGCAGATGGTATAAATTTAATTGGAACTGGATTAATTTTATTGCTGCTAAATACTATGAATAACACAACTTGCTAATCTGAAACAAAAAGCCAACCGCCTCACCCTTCACCTCCAAAAAACATTAAAAAGAAAACATTAAGGGTGTAGAGAAACACTAATTAGTGTCTGCCAATAGTGTGTTTTAAGCGTGGACTCGATCTTCTAACAAATTCAATAGGGAGTTTTCCCTGAGTTAAAGATGGGTTTAGGTCTAACCACGAGCTTTTTGGTCTATAATTATAAAAAACCAGCGCCAATCACACAAATAAAGTTAAATGCCACACATTCATAGCTCATATACTTGCATATCTAAAAGCAAGACTGTATATTTGCAACGTGTTTTTCATGGTATTAGATTTAAGGTTAACAATGAAGATTGGTTGTCGTGAGACAACCATTTCTTTTTTATAGACATGCCATAAAAATTGACAACTCTACATTATCAACCACCCATGAGTAATAAAAGTAAAAACTTTAATGCAAAGTATCCCACATAAACCATCTAAGCTTTCATAGGATAATTACACACAAGGGTAAAATCAATTATATCACTTATACTTTTCCCACAATCCTGAATAGATGGTCTCTTTAGTTTGTTCCAATAAGGCTGAAATATCTTCTTTTCTCAAGTTTGCTGTAGAAATCGGTTTATGGATAATCAATTCCAACTTCCCTGGATGAAGTTGATAGGTGTTTATCTTCATTATATCATAAGGTCCATTAATGGTAATAGGAACAATAGGTAGCCCCATATCAATAGCTATTCTATACGCTCCTCTCCTAAATGTTGAAAGTTTACCATCGTAAGTGCGTGAGCCCTCTGGAAATATGATTAAAGAGACGCCTCCTTCAAGTATCTTTTTAGCTTTTTCGACTGTTTTTATACGAGAAGTAATGCTACTGTTATCCACAAAAATATGCCCTGCTATTTCAGAGGCTTTGCCCACAAAAGGCAATTTACGAAGCACTGCTTTTTGTATCCATTTGATATTGTGGTTCAAGAAACCATAAGTAAGAAATATATCGAATGCCCCTTGATGATTAGCAACAAATACATACGAAGTATCTTTATCTATGTTTTCGTGCCCACTTGTTTTAACTCTACAAAAGGAAAGCCAACACGTCAAACGCGACCACCACTTAGGAGGATAGTAGCTCCAATACCTATCGCCAAATATGGAAGAGAAAACTATTACTATAATTGCAGTAATAAGTGTAAGCACAATAAAAACTGGAACTAGAATAAACCATTGGTACAAAAAGATGAGAATTCGCTTCATAGTTAAACAAAGATTAGCCTTAAATACGTTTGAGCACTATCTACAAAAATACTTAATCTAAAAGATTAAACACTTAATAAGTGAATGATTTTTCAGTTAAAACGCTTTTTCCTCATTTTTCTGAATTTTTCTGATGAATAATTTCTTTATGTGTTGAATTTTGTGTTTATTTGTGTTACGAATTTAAACTCACAATAATAAAATAAACACATGAAAGATTTTGCCAAAAATATCGGAGTGCTGGTAATGATTATCGGCGTACTAATACTATCTATTCCTTTTTTACGAACTGGTATGATAAGTAATACATCACTGTTGATAGGGTTGTTGGTAGTTATTGAAGGTTTCTTAGGACACATTTTTGTGAATAACTTAAAAAACACAAAAGTAGGAAACATCGTTTGGATGGTAGCTCTTCTAGTAGTTCCATATTTTATTTTCTTATTTGCTAAAAAGACAGCTTATAGCGACCAGATAGAAGGACTTTAAGAAATAGAGAATAAAACAGAGATAATAAAAAAGCTTCGATTGTTATAATCGAAGCTTTTTTGTTTATTTATTGAGCTAAATTTTAATTATCTGTTCAAATCGATGTGCTCTATCGCATTTTGCAAATCTTCTGGAGTGTCTATCCCAATTGTTTCGTGAGTAGTAACAGCAACTTTTATCTTATACCCATTTTCTAACCACCTTAGTTGCTCGAGCGACTCAGCTTGCTCCAACACACCAGGCGATAGTTGTGTAATCTGCTGTAGAATGTCGGTCCTATAACCATAAATACCAATATGTTTGTAAAACACATGCTGGCTTGCCCAATTGGCTTTTTCTGCATCGCGCAGAAAAGGAATAATAGACCTGCTGAAATATATTGCTTCAGACTTTCCAGATATCACCACCTTGGGTGTAGATGGGCTTTGCAACTGCACTATATCAGCTTTTTCATCAAATGGTTTTACCAACGTTGCAATCTCAACCGCACCATCAGTAAAGCAAGCCTTAAGCAAATCAATCTGCTCAGGATTGATAAAAGGCTCATCTCCTTGAATGTTGAGCACCACATCAAACGGTAAACCTATCTTAGTGTAAGCTTCGTTACATCTATCCGTTCCACTTCTATGAGTGACAGAAGTCATTACGGCTTTGCCTCCAAATCGTTCAACTGCATGTAGTATTCGCTCATCGTCAGTGGCAACATACACATCAGATATTGATTTCTGCACCTGTTCGTACACTCTTTGTATCATCGGTTTGCCATGCATCTCTGCCAATGGCTTACCTGGAAACCTGCTAGATGCATAGCGAGCAGGAATTATAGCTATAAACTTCATTTTATTTTTTCTTGTATTACTCACTCCTTTTGTTTGCAATAGAATAGTTAGTTTGCTTCTCTTACACTTTAATTACATACAGTTGAAAACCTCCATATCTGCGCACCACTACCTCATCGCCCTTATCAATAAACCCTTTGTCTGAAACTGCATCATAATATTCACCATCAATAATAACTTTTCCTGACGGACGAAGAACTGTTGCTGCAATTCCTGTTTTACCTACAAGTGCATCGGGCTCCATAGGCACAGAGTAGTAGCCTTCTTGGTCGGCAAGCAAAGCAACTTTTCTAAAAGCTCCCTTTTTACCAATCCTGCTCGATAAATATATAATAAACCCTACACCAAACCCCAACCCTGCAATAACTGTCAACACAGCCTGATTGAATTGATAAACTGGAATGTCTTTAAAATCGAAATTGACATTGCCAATCAAAGCCAAAAACAATCCAGTTACCACTAAAAATATGCCACTAATACCTGTAAAACCAAATCCTGGAACAACAAATATCTCAAACACTATCAAGATTAGCCCAACAACGAAAAATAAAACCTCCCAACTTTGAGCATATCCTTGCAAGTAGAGTGGTACAAAATAAAGTATCGATGCTGTAATTGCCATTGCAGTGGGAAGTCCAAGTCCGGGTGTCTTTATTTCAAAATAGATACCCCCAACTATAATCATTATCAGAAAGGCTTGTACAACACCATTGGTAAGAAAGCCTTTTATTTCGTCGTAAAATGTAGAGTTGTACGTTTCAATTGTATATTCGGGTAACTGTAAATACTTGTGTACTATCTCATCAATATTTTCCGCAACACCATCACAGTAACCAAGATCAACCGCCTGATTGGCTGTCAAAGTAAGCACTTGTGTCGAATCAACAAGTCCAGGAATAACCACACGCTGATCTACCATTGCTTCGGCAATTAAGGGGTTGCGCTTCCAATTTAAGATAGTATCATTTCCAGTAATAAGTGTGTCTTTGCCCTGCGATTCTGCAGTTGCACGCATAATGCCCCGCATATACGATTGGTATTTGTCTGGAGCTTGAGCGCCATCGCCCGACACCACCGTAACTGCACCCATGCTTGCACTAGAACGCATAAATATGCTATCGCACGCAATTGAGATGAGTGCTCCTGCAGAAGCAGCATTGTTATCGATAAATGCAATTACTGGTATGGGCGAATTAAGCACTGCTGTTCGCATAGAATCTGCCTCTAGCACACCCCCACCATAGGTATTGATATGCAACATCACATAATCAGCATTCTTCTCTTTTGCCTCGTGCAATCCATTTTGAAGATAGACCCAAGTGGTACTGCCAATGTTTTTTTTGATATTGATTTTATAAATCAACGGCTTGCTATTCTGTGCAAACGATAGCACAGAAAAAAGAACTACAAACAACGTTGAGATAAGCTTTTTTGTTTTCATTTCGATTTACTTTTAAGTCTTGTAAGAAAATCACTCTTCAATAACCTCTTATCAAAGGTTTCAAGAACACTATTTCTTAGCAATACTATTTATAACAAAGATAACTGATTTTTAAATGTAAATAGTTATTACAGTGAAATTAAAAAATCTGATGTATATTTGTTTATTAAACCGTAGCTATGCACAAAGTTTTACTCAGTTTAGGCACTAATACAAATGCTTGTTTTAAGATGAAGCAAGCAAGAGACTACCTGTCTTCTTATTTCCCAACCATCAAGTTTACAACCACAATTGAAACTGAACCATACGGAACAATTTACAAAGATTCGTTCTTAAATTCGCTTGCCTATTTTGAGACAGACTTGAGCAAAGATGAAATACTTTTGCGATTAAAAACTATTGAAGGGAAGATGGGGCGCTTGCCCTCACACAAAACAACAGGTAAAATAATTATTGACATTGATTTAATTAAATGGGACAATGAGGTGCTTAAGTCTGATGATTTCAAACGTGATTATATGCAACAATTGTTTCAGGAAATGGAGCAGATTAAAAACCATTTCCGTATTTAAAAATAAATAAAGCACAAACAATGCTGATAAACTGTTTACTGACAGCTAATTTACTCTACTTATTTGCTTCACCCCTTTCACATCTTTCAGCTTTTTAATAAGAGCTTTCAGTTTTGAAGTGTTTGCCAAAGAAACACTCAATGTACCTTGAAACAACCCATCATCAGAATCTATATTTATTGAGCGCAACTGCACCCCTTCCTCTTTCGAGATAATAGACATCAGATTTGCTACAATATCAATATGGTCGTTACCTATCACGCGCAAAAGAGTGGTGTAGCTTGATGATGCAGAACCTTTTCCTGTCCATCGCGCTTTCAGAACCCGATAACCATAACGAGTGAAAAGGTCATGAGCATTAGGACAATTCATTCTGTGAATTTTAATTCCTTGCGATGATATAAAACCAAATATTTTATCGCCAAATATAGGGTTGCAACATTTTGCCAACGTATAATCTACACCTTTCAAGTTTTGATCAATCACTAGTTCATCTAGTGTTTGTCTGTCTTCTGTATGTGAACGCAATTCAAATTTTTGGGCACTTGTTTCAATTGACAGCTCAGGTATTTCTGTTTCTCTCTTTTCAAACTCTACATACTTATCAATAACGCTATTTACTTCTAGCTTACCCTCGGCAAGAGCAATGTAGAAATCAGTGATAGTTTTGTAGCGTAGCTTTTTTATCAATTGAGATAACGTGGCTTCATTATACTCTATCTTACGGTTTTTCATTCGTCGCAACAGCATCTCTTTTGCAAAGTCTATTTGCTTGCCAGCCTCCTCTTTCAATACCTGTCTTATTTTGTTGCGTGCCCTTGAGGTAACTACAATGTTTAACCAATCTTGCTTTGGTGATTGATTAGGCGATGTATTTATCTCAACCTGCTCGCCATTTTTAAGTTTATATTTAATAGGAACATTCCTGCCATTTACTTTCCCTGATACACAAGTTGATCCAACTTTAGAGTGAATTGAAAAAGCAAAATCAAGCACAGTTGCCCCTTTAGGAAGTTTCTTCAAATCGCCTTTGGGAGTGAAAACAAAAACCTCATCATCATAAAGATTGAGTTTAAAATCTTCAAGTTTGTTCTCTTCATCGGTATCCCTGTTTTCTAGGGACTCTCGCAATGTATTTAACCAATCTTCAAAAGAGGACTCTGCTTTTAAGCCTTTGTATTTCCAATGGGCAGCCAAACCACGTTCTGCCACTTCATTCATTCGTCTTGTACGTATTTGCACCTCCACCCACTTCGACTCAGGTCCCATCACAGTAATATGAAGCGACTCATAGCCATTTGTTTTGGGTATCGACAACCAATCTTTCAACCTCTTTGGATTGGGCTGATACATATCGGTGATAATGGAATAAACCTGCCAGCACTCAGCTTTCTCCTTCTCTATATCTGAATCTAGAATAACCCGAATAGCAAAAAGGTCGTAAACACTTTCAAAGTCAATTTGCTGTTTCTTCAATTTATTCAGAATAGAGAAGATAGATTTTGTACGACCTTTAATTTCAAACTTCAATCCTGTTTTCTCCAACTTCCTCCTAACTGGAGCAATAAACTCTTCTATATATTTTTCGCGCGAACGCTTTGTCTCGTTTAGCTTTCTTGCTACATAGTCATAAGCTTCTCGGTCTGTATATTTTAGAGACAAATCCTCCATTTCAGACTTTATGTTGTACAACCCCATGCGATGTGCCAATGGAGCATATAGAAAAAGTGTTTCTACACCAAAATCAAAGCGTTCTGTTTCACTCATATCCTTAGCTTCCCGCATTTGCTGTACACGCATAGCCAAAACTATAAATATCACTCTCACATCTTGGATAAAAGAGAGTATTAGTTTTACATAGTTGTCAGATTTATCATCTGTCTTCTTAGCATTTAACTGTTCTACCTTCTGAAGCCCCGAAAGAATTAACTTAATGTCGTTTCCAAACTGCTTTTCCACTTCATCAAGTGAAATAAAGCCAGATTGAAGAGCATCAAACAAAAGAATAGAACAAACAGTTGCCTGTTTCAACCGTATCTCTTCTACTGCAATAATCGCCGTTTTGAGAGAAAACATTAACTGATTGAGCAATGCCTCATTTTTGAAAATAGCATTACCTTGTCTTACAATTGTGGTCAACCCATTTACTTCTTCCAACGACATTGTTTCGCGTAGAAAAAGATAAACTTTTCTATACAAACTGATAAAAGAGGTGCTATCTGTTTTGTTTAAACCTTTCATTCTATTGTGTGATTCTTTAAATTGAATAGAAATCTTTCTTCTCTGTTCTGTAAAAATACAAATTTATATATTTATTCACCGTTAAAATTATGGAAAGTATCACTATAGAATAAGATTACAAGGCTGTTTTATCACTTTTTGCTGAACCCTAGTATTATAACAATGCATATTATTACGATGCAAAACCTTTAATAGCAGCAATTACAAAACAAAAAAAAAGATTTATTTTATGGAGTTAGACTTGTAGAGAATTAGGGAAGAAAATAAAAAAATAAAAGTCTCTACACAACCTGCAGAGACTTCTAATATAATCGTAATATTAAGAGATGATTACCGCTTCAATATCCAAGCATCCTTATACTGTGGATTGTCCGCTTTAAACTTGAGTAAGTAAGTACGAGCTTCGTCTCTATTAGAAAAAGAGGCAGAATATACATCAAGCCTTGTAGGTCTTTCAATCATTGATGCTAAGTTGAAGCCTTCGCTTTTTAGTCTGCTCAGTCTTTTTTCTGCTATATCTCTCACCTCATATACTCCTACAATAATATAATATCTATTAATTGAGGCTGGTGACTGAGTAACAACTTTGTCAGCATTTGTAGTATTAGTAGTAGCAGGCAGATCATTGTTTGCTATATATGCTGTTGGGTCAGTCTCTTTTACTATTTTTGATTCAGAGGCTTTAATGTTACTACCAAAAATCAATGGTTTGGATACCATCTCTGCATATTGACTTTTAGAATCATTGTTATTGAACGACAACACAACAAAAAACAACACTACTGCTGCAGCTATAGCTGTCGATACATATCGTATAATAGATTTAACAGGAATTGCTTTATCATCATTGCTAGTAGTTGATATAACAGTAGGTTTGAAGCGAGCATTTGCCAAACCAAAGATTTGTGGGCGCACGTAATCTTTATTGGGCAAAAAGATGATATTGTTCTCTTTGTTAGTTTTGAAGATACCTAAATTGTCCCACACGACCTCTTCGCTTTTATTTAATTTACTTTTGAGCTCTTCGCAGGCAGCTTCTATATGTCTTATTGCAACTTCATACGATACATTGTTTGTTTTCATTATAGACTCTGCCAACAAACCATCGTTGTAGGTAAGTTTATTGTTGAACAACAACTCAACAGTTGGAGCATCCAATCCCCACAGACCATTTTTCTCCACATCTGTTGTGTTTACAACAAAGCCCCCTAAACCAGGTACTATGATGCAATCGTGCGAGTGTAGTAGATAATCAATATGTAGCGCAACTTCATTCATAAAGCAAAGTTAAAAAAAATGCATTCAATAAAGAAACAAAATAGCAGTTTTTTAATGGAACTATTCAACAACTCTAAAGTTACAAACTATTTTGATACTTTCTTAGGGTTTTTCTTAGCAAAATCTTTCCAATCCTTATATTTAGTTGTTTGAGAACGCACTCCCGTTTGATAGAAATGACACAAAGCTGCAGCTAAACCATCAGAAGCATCCAATTGCTTTAGCATATTCTCATCAGGTATTTTTAGTATTTGTTGCAACATGTAAGACACTTGCTCTTTTGAGGCACGGCCACTGCCTGTTATCGACATCTTTATTTTCAGGGGGGCATACTCGCATATTGGCACATCGCGCGAAATGGCAGCTGCCATAGCTACACCCTGAGCTCTACCCAACTTGAGCATACTCTGTACATTCTTTCCATAAAAAGGAGCTTCAATAGCCATTTCGTCAGGCAAGTACTCTTCTATCAAAGTAATGATACGTTCGTAAATACGTGCTAAACGCAAATAATGGTCTTCATATTTACTTAGTTGCAACACTCCCATTGCTTCCATTTGAGGTTTATTGTCAATCACTTTCAGTATCCCATAGCCCATAACTTGAGTTCCTGGGTCGATACCCATTATTATACGTTCTTTTTGCATCTATAGTTTTATTTCCTCAAGCAGTGTTGAAAAACCTGCAACTTTATGTTCAAATTTCTTTATCAACGCCTCATTCAATTTCAAACCTTTGTTTTTATCCCAATTATCTAAATCGTCAAGATTGTTAAATGAAAACTGAACCGAGTAAGAGATTCCACCCTCAACCTTTTGTGCATGTATTCTGTAAAGTCTAGCATTAATCAATTTCTTGTCTGTCACAGCTTCTTCAATATATATATTTCTCATATAATCGATAAAATCATGCTTCACTTCCTCATCTACATGAAAGGTTGTATTTATTGTAACCATAGTTTGGTGATTGTTTTTATATTTATAGAGTTATCTGATTGCAAATATAAACAAATTATATATCTTTGCCCTCAGAAAATCAGAAAAGGGGGGATTAGCTCAGTTGGCTAGAGCGTTTGACTGGCAGTCAAAAGGTCATCGGTTCGATTCCGATATTCTCCACCCACAAAACAAAAAGCACTGTAGATGTTGTCTATGGTGCTTTTTTTGCACCCAACATTATCCTCTATTCCTTAAAACTTATTCGCATATATTTTTCTACCTTTGCACCCTACTCTTAAACCAAGTAAAAAGATGAAGAAAAGATTACTTTTCATACTTTACACATTTATAGCATGGATTGCTATTTTTGCACTACAAAAAGCTCTGTTCCTGCTCTATCACTACGATTTAGCATCCAATCATTCGTTTGCTGAGAACTTACAAGTTATATTTCACGGGTTGAAATTGGATGCTACAATGGCTGGCTACCTAACTGCCATACCCTTATTATTAACTCTTGTATCAATATGGGTTGCTGGAGATAAAATGCACACTACCATAAAAATATACATAGCCATTATTGCTTTACTTGTATCTATTATATTCACTGTTGACGAAGCACTTTATAGCTATTGGGAGTTTAGGCTAGACTCAACTATCTTCTTCTATTTGAAATCTCCAAAAAATGCCCTAGCAAGTGTTCCAATTCTAGCTTTTGTATTTCAATTTATCAAAACGATTTCGTTTTTTGTGGTGATATATTATTTATTCAAGCGATTTATAATTCCTGTATTACCTAAGACACCCACAGTAAGAAAGTGGCAAACCATGTTGGTTGGCATTCTTATGGGGGGACTACTGTTTATTATTATACGTGGCGGAATAACTACCTCAACAGCTAATGTGGGAATGGTATATTTCAGCAAAAATCAGTTCTTAAATCATGCAGCCATCAATCCATGCTTTAGTTTACTCACTTCGATGAGCAAGAAAGAAGATTTCTCCTCACAATTCCAATTTTTTCCTGAAGAAAAACGTCAGCAGCTCTTTTCAACTCTCTACCCTACTACCAACAACAAACCAGTTGATGAAGAGAACATGTTACTTAATACAGATAGACCCAACATATTGATAATTATCTTAGAAGGTATAACAGCCAATGTAGTAGAATCTACTGGTGGAGAAAGTAATGTAACCCCTCACCTAAACAAACTAAGCAAAGAGGGAGTTGTTTTTACTAATATGTATGCTAGCTCTTTCCGTACTGACAGAGGATTGGTTGCCACATTGAATGGCTACTTGGGACAACCCACAACATCTATAATGAAATATCCAGCAAAAAGCCAAACACTACCCTCCATTGCAAAAGAGTTGCGCAGCGAGGGCTATGAAACAGATGTATTGTATGGTGGCGATATCAACTTCACCAACATGAAAAGCTTCTTCTACAACTCTGGATATAATAGTCATACAGCAGATGTAAACTTTCCATTAAGTAGTCGCCTAAGTAAATGGGGTGCTGACGATGATATTACCTTTGAGCGCCTCTACGACGACATTATCAATAAAAAACAACAAAAAGATCCTTGGCATACTGCCTTTCTTACACTTAGTAGTCACGAGCCTTTTGAGGTGCCCTACAATAGATTGAAGCACCCCTATCTCAATTCGGTAGCATTTACAGATAGCTGTATAGGAGATTTTGCAAACAAAATTAAACAGACAAAAGCGTGGGACGATCTGCTCATTGTATTCATCTCAGAT
This sequence comes from uncultured Dysgonomonadaceae bacterium, assembly GCA_964620895.1. Taxonomy (GTDB): domain Bacteria; phylum Bacteroidota; class Bacteroidia; order Bacteroidales; family Dysgonomonadaceae; genus UBA2632. The sequence continues at coordinate 19,961 of CAZUHZ010000006.1, forward strand.
CATGGATACGCCTATCCTGACACCATAAAAATGTATGAGCCTAGTCGCTACCTTATACCCTGCTTGTGGATTGGTGGTGCTGTAAATCAACCTTTAGTTATTGACAAATACATTAGTCAAACAGATTTGGCTGCAACATTATTAGGTCAACTAAATTTAGCAAAAGAAGAATTTATATTCAGCAGAGATATTTTTAGCAAAGACTACTCCGAGTTTGCTTTTTACACATTCAACAATGGCTTCGCATTTATTGATAGTACAGGTGTTTCAGTATATGACAACACAGTAGAAGCCCCTTTAATTGAAGAGCCTAAGATTAACAGCAACGAAAGGTTAGACAAAGGCAAAGCTATCCTTCAAACACTTTATCAAGATTTAGGGAGTAGATAATTGTTTTAATTGGCAAAACGTTTAAAATTAAAAACAAGATGGAAAGCACACAATAAAACTTTACTCTAACATAAATAATAAAAAAACCCTTCGAAGAAACTTCAAAGGGGTTTTTTTATGTTATTTAATTCAAGAGCTTCACTGCTTTGCCTGTCCCTTGTTTTGAGTCTTTGATAAGAAAAGAGTAAGGACAAGGCTTACGTCCCGATAGATACCGGGATGAAATTAAGAAGTTTATACTAAGTAAATGACTGTTTCAAAAACAAGTGTAACGCAGTATTTGCTCTTTTCTAGCATAGACTACTTAGAATAATCAGCCTTAACGTATTCATTACCCAAGAGATAATCAATACTCATTTTGACACTCTCAAGAGGATCAAAATTATATTTCTCTACTTCTACAATTAAGTATTCAGCGCCAGATTTATCTATGTTTTGAAACAGTTCATCAAAATCCATCACGCTATCATCTCCACCCAACTCTTTTTCATCTTTGATATGAAGAAGTTTAAAACGGTTTGGATACTTATTGAAATAATCAACTGGTGAAAAACCTCCTTGTGTAGTCCAATAAACATCCATCTGGAAAAACACTTTATCAGCATCAGTGTTTTCAATCATGTAGTCGTACATCAGTTCTCCTTCAATCTCCTCATACTCAAAAGCATGATTGTGATAACCAAAACTCAAACCAGCAGCATTACATTTTTCGCCAATTTTATTGTAATAGTCACAATACTGTTTCAAGTCCTTCAAAGTTTCTGGAGTAGGCATCCATGGAGTAACAATATACTTCATGCCAGCTTTTTTATGTGCATCAATTGCAACATCCCACCAATTCCAAACATCTGCCCAATCAGTATCGTCAATATTAGCCTCCAATGGTCGTGCTGTGTGAGAAGATAATACTTCCATGCCAACCTCTTCAATTGCATTTCTGAAATCTTCAGGCGACATTCCGTAAAACTGCCCATCATTGTAATTAGCAGCTTCTACACCTTTGTAACCAGCTTCTGCAACTTTGGCAATAGTACCACTAAAATCGGCACCTATTGCATCTCTCACCGAGTAGAGTTGAATATAAATATTTTTGCTAGCAACAGACGATATATCAGATGCAGATTCTTTGTTTTCTTTAGGTTGAGTGCAACTAGTAAATAACAGTACAGAACCTAGGATTAATGTAAATAAATATAATTTTCGCATAATAAATTAATCTAACACTTTTATTTTAATATTTCTAAACCAAACATCATCACCATGATCTTGCAAACCAATATAACCTTCTTGATTTTCGCCACCTGCATTAATGAAGTTTTCCCAACCTTTAAACTTGCTTCCATCCACCATTGTTTTCCAATCATCTGTCCACAAATGATATTCAACTACATTTTCATCATTCTGAGAATGTATAACAGTTCCTTTGAAAACTAATATACCTCCAGTGTTCCATTCTCCATAAGGTTTGGAGTTTTGTGGTACTGCAGGAATCAAGTCATACAAAGATGCAGATTGGCGATTGTTGTCTTTACCTAACCTAGCATCAGGATGATTTGCATTATCTAGAATTTGATACTCAGGTGAGGATTTCCAAATAGGCTCGCCTTCAATTTCTTGAGCAAGATAAAAAACACCACTATTTGCACCTTTGGCAACTTTCCACTCGAACGTGAGTTCAAAGTTTTTGAACTTACGATCAAAAATGATGTCGCCACCATCTTCTGCACCAGCTTCACCTCTTCCCGATCCATTAATCTTTATAGCTCCATCATCTATCGACCAAGCTCCAGGCATATCTTCACGTCCATATCCACGCCATCCATCAAAAGATTCTCCATCAAACAAAGTAATCCATTCGTCACCTGCTCTTGTCATTTCTGTTTCATTTTCATCTGCAGTATCTTCCGCTTGCTTTTTACTATTTGTGCAAGACGAAAAAACAACAGCCATAATTACAAGACTAAAAGTCAAAATTATTTTTTTCATAAACTATATACTTTATAATATTAAACTATTTCATCAAAAAAGTTTGAAGTGACCTCATTTATAAAAGGTCACTTCAAAATTATTTTTTCTATTTTTTACTAAGGCATTGAAGGTAGTTTCCAATCACCACGATAAGTATGCTTAATCATCTCTTTTGCCATCTCTTGAGCATAAACTGGATCACTCATTTTCTTATCAAATGTAGGATGACCATCAGTAATTTTAAATCCGTCTTCAATAACAGCATTAATTTTCGCATCAGAAGGAATGTTTGTAAACTCCATATTCTCTCCATCCCAATCCAAAATTTGATTTAGATTTTGCAATCTTACACCAAGAACACCCAAAACAACCATCTCATTAAATGGACCAGCCTCTTTGAAAGGAGAAGCAGTTTCAACCCTATTTTGGGGGCTTTCTTTACAAGCACGCACCCAGTCCATTTCGTGTGACAAGGTCACTTCACGTTGTGTTTTTGGAGCATTTGGCTTACGACCAGATAATAACCATGGTCTTACTCCGTAGCAGCCACAAATAAGCGTGTCTTTAGTTCCATAAAAAATCACACCACCACCATTATCATTCAAGTTCACTCCTGCCGGAATTCCTTCTGGTCTTGCAGGCTGCAAACCTCCATCATACCATGTTACTTCCACTTCTGGCATCCCTACTTTTGGCATATTGTCGCGTGCTGGGAAAGTGTATGTTACAAACTCTGCATTTGGTGCACAGTCTGTTAACAGCATAGTTGATGTAGCTTGAATTTGTGTGGGATAACCTAAATTAAGACCTTTAAACACAGGATGAAGAATGTGACAAGCCATATCGCCTAAAGCTCCTGTACCAAAATCCCACCATCCTCTCCAATTCCATGGATGATATATCTCGTTGAATGGACGCATTGGGGCAGGTCCTATAAAAAGGTCCCAATCTAATGTTCTTGGCACTTTGTGTGCTTCAGTTGGACGTGGAAGACCTTGTGGCCATATAGGTCTATCGGTAAATGTTTCAACTTTTGTAACCTCACCAATCTCACCATTCCATATCCAATCGCAAACCTGACGGACCCCTTCTCCGGAAGCACCTTGGTTGCCCATCTGTGTTGCAACGCCGTGTTTTTCTGCTAGTTTAGTCAATAAGCGAGATTCATAAACAGTATGCGTTAGAGGTTTTTGAACAAACACATGTTTGTCCATGGTTATAGCATCTGCTGTAATCATAGCATGAGTATGATCAGAAGATGCAACAACAACAGCATCAATTGACTTTCCTAACTCATCATACATTTTTCTGTAGTCGTAATACTTTTTAGCTTTTGGAAAGTGGTCAAATACATGCTTGCTGTATTTCCAATCTACATCGGCAAGACCTACAATATTCTGGCTCTCCAAATTTTTAAGGTTTGCAAACCCCATTCCACCAACACCTACACCAGCAATATTCAATTTATCGCTAGGAGCTGTGTGTCCAAAACTTTTACCGAGCACACTCGATGGCACTACGGTCAATCCAACCGCAGCCGTAGCTCCAGTCTGTAAAAATCTTCTTCTCGAAATTTTAGATGACATAATTCTTTGTTATTTATAAGTTTAACTTACACTCAAATATCATTAGATAATAAAAACACTCAAATTTATACAAAAAACTTGTACTATCAAACAAATTACTCTCTTTTTGATGTCTTTAGCGTGAATTTTACAATGTTTTATCAAATTGATAAGATAGACTTACAAAACTAACCCGCATTATTCAAATCTTTAGCTCTAGTGTAGAAGCTGGAACATCATAGTCAGCCAATATTAGGGTGCTATTTCAAGAGATTACTGACGCAGCAGATGGCAACCAAATAAAGGCAAACATTACCAAAAAACGAGACTTAGTTTAAACACAACAAACAAATAACCCCTTGATTATAAAATGCTAACACATATATTAATTAAAATGTGATAAATAGCAAGGGCTCATATGCTTTGACCTGAACTCAATTGATGTTTCATCAATTAAAAGTCAAAGTTGTGAAACTTTTAAGTAAGATGAGCTTTAAAAGACTAGATTTTCTATACTTTTTTTTGTACTTTCGCAAGCTTATTGTAAAACTGTGCATAGCAGTTACCCGTAAAAAGCATAAAGCATGAAAAGTAATTTCAGCAAGCTACTGTTTTTCATTGGAGTTGCAGCTTGCCTTCTCCCTTTTGTTAGTCCAGCGATAGCCTTGTTCATGGGGCTTCTTTTAGGTTTCACGGTAGGCAATCCCTACACAAAGCAATCGGCAAAAGCATCTAAGCATTTACTGCAATTGTCAGTAGTAGGACTTGGGTTTGGTATGAATCTGCACGAATCTTTGCAAAGCGGTAAAGAAGGCATGCTCTTTACCATAGTTTCAGTTATTGGAGTTTTAGCCATTGGCTATTGGATGGGGCGACGCATGAAAATGGACTCAAAGATAAGCTACCTAATTTCATCTGGAACAGCCATTTGTGGAGGTAGTGCCATAGCTGCAGTTGCACCAATTCTAAAAGCTACTCCCAATCAAATGTCAGTTTCATTAGGAACAGTTTTTATACTCAATGCAATTGCACTCTTTATCTTCCCCCCAATTGGACGCTTTTTGGAACTCACACAAGAACAATTTGGATTGTGGGCAGCCATTGCAATTCACGACACTAGTTCGGTTGTAGGTGCTGGTGCAGCCTATGGGCACAAAGCCTTGGAAGTAGCCACTATGGTAAAACTCACTCGTGCACTCTGGATTATCCCTCTTTCAATTGCCACCACCTTCTTTTTTAAACAAAAAGAGTCGAAAATAAATATACCCTGGTTCATTCTCTTTTTTATATTGGCAATGGTAGCAAACACCCTCTTCAATCTGCCCCATAGCCTCACCTCTTTCATTGTTTTGCTCTCAAAGAGAGGAATGACCGTGACGCTATTCCTGATTGGTTCAGGACTATCGCTCACAACACTTAAATCTGTGGGAGCAAAACCATTAATATTAGGTGTCTCATTGTGGATATTTATTGCAATAGTTAGCTTGCTCACCATTCTATTCATTTAGCCCACATTATTTCATTTCCCCAATTTATTATAATTATTTGTCTCTCAGACCCACCACATTCTATATTTACATCAAAATAGTGTATCTTTGCACCTCCAAAAAAAGATTGTAAATGCAAAATATAAGAAATATCGCGATCATTGCTCACGTTGATCATGGCAAAACTACCTTGGTTGACAAAATGCTTATGGCAGGTCACCTATTTAGAGAAAATCAACAGACAGATGATTTATATCTAGATAGCAACGATTTAGAACGAGAGAGAGGAATAACAATTCTCTCTAAGAATGTATCTATACGTTACAACGATGTAAAGATAAACATTATCGACACTCCTGGTCACGCCGACTTTGGAGGCGAAGTAGAACGAGTGCTCAACATGGCAGACGGATGTTTGCTTGTGGTAGATGCTTTTGAGGGACCCATGCCTCAAACACGCTTTGTGTTAGAAAAAGCACTAGAGCTTGGACTAAAACCAGTTGTAGTAATCAACAAAGTTGACAAACCTAACTGCCGTCCAGAAGAGGTGCAAGAAAAAGTGTTCGACCTAATGTTTAGCCTCGATGCTACAGAGGAACAACTAGATTTTCCAACAATATATGGCTCTGCCAAAAATGGATGGATGTCTGACGATTGGGAGCAGCCAACCGAAGATATCTTTGCGCTGCTAGATGCAATTATAGAACATGTACCTGCACCCATGTCACTACAAGGCACACCCCAAATGCTTATCACATCGCTCGACTACTCAAACTATTTAGGGCGCATTGCTGTGGGCAGGGTACATCGCGGATCACTTATCAACAACAAAGATTATGCCCTTTGTAAACGCGACGGAAGCATCAAGAAAGTAAGAATTAAAGAACTTGACATTTTTGAAGGACTCGGACGTGTCAAAACAGAAGAGGTGATGTCTGGCGAAATTTGCGCCCTAGTTGGTATAGAAGGATTTGAAATTGGCGATACTATTGCCGATTTGCAAACCCCCGAACCACTACCTACCATTGCTATCGACGAACCTACCATGTCGATGCTTTTCACCATCAACAACTCCCCATTTTTTGGACAAGATGGAAAATATGTAACCTCGCGTCACATCTACGAGCGCCTGATGCTAGAATTAGATAAAAACCTTGCACTACAAGTAGAGAAAACTGATAGTGCAGATGCTTGGATTGTATTTGGCAGGGGTGTATTGCACCTATCTGTACTCATCGAAACTATGCGTCGCGAGGGGTATGAATTGCAAGTGGGTCAACCACAAGTAATCATCAAAGAAATAGATGGTGTGAAGCATGAACCAATAGAACAGCTCAACATCAACCTACCAGAGGAGAGTGCCAGCAAAATAATTGATGTAGTAACACGCCGCCGTGGCGAACTCACATCTATGGAGAGCAAGAACGACCGAATGCACATGGAGTTTATCATTCCATCAAGAGGAATCATTGGGCTCAACAACACTGTCCTCACCTTATCGGCAGGAGAAGCCATCATGGCACACCGTTTTTTAGAGTTTCAACCCATGAGAGGAGCAATAGAGAAACGCCAAAACGGATCGCTCATTGCAGCCGAGACAGGCAATGCCTATGCCTATGCAATAGATAAGCTGCAAGACAGAGGCAAATTTTTTATCGAACCACAAACCAATGTATATGAAGGTCAAGTAGTGGGCGAAAATGCCAAAGAAGGCGATTTGATTGTAAACGTGACCCGAGCAAAAAAGATGTCCAATGTGCGCGCCTCTGGAACCGACGATAAAGCTCAGCTAGTGCCTCCCATCAAGTTTAGTCTCGAAGAGGCTCTAGAATATATAAAAGAGGACGAGTATGTAGAAATAACTCCTAAATTCATGAGAATTAGGAAAACAATGTTGACAGAAAGTGAGCGCAAGCGTGCTTCTCGTGCTCCAAAGAGCTAAGCTCATCGATTAAAACCACATTATTAATCACACTTTATTAATATATCTGTCATCTGTTTCGTTTGCGATGCTTTATTATATTTATCATATTACAATTTATTAGTGGTGGAATAATTTGCCAATGACAAGTCGTAAAAAAACGGTATCTTGTGCTTTTAATGCATCTAAAACATTTCCTAGCAGTAGAATCTGAGTTTTGTGACATAGAAGCAATATCCTAGTAGTAGGATTTGAGTTTTGTGTCAGCGAAGCAAAATCCTAGCAGTAGGATTTGAGTTTTATGTCATAGAAGCAATATCCTAGCAGTAGGATTTAAGTTTTGTGTCATAGAAGCAAAAT
>CAZUHZ010000007.1:0-24721 GCA_964620895.1 uncultured Dysgonomonadaceae bacterium
CCTACCGCCCATCATTTTTATGGGTGTTGGCGTGCTTACCGATTTTGGTCCTATGTTGAGGAATTTGAAGCTCTCTCTCTTTGGTGGAGCAGCTCAGCTTGGTATTTTTTCGGTGCTGCTTGGTGCAGTATTATTGGGATTTACATTGCCTGAGGCTGCCTCGCTCGGTATCATTGGAGGTGCCGACGGACCTACAGCCATCTATACCACTATTAAGCTAGCTCCGCATCTTCTTGGTCCTATAGCTATTGCAGCCTACTCTTATATGGCATTAGTGCCAGTAATCATTCCATTTATAGCCAAGCTAATGATGAGTGAAAAAGAGTTTAAGATACACATGAAGAAGATGGATAGACAATTTCCACCTAAACATGAGATTAAAAATCTTAGAACAGTGAAGATTATTTTCCCAATTGTATTGGGTGTGATTGTTTCGGTGCTTGTGCCTTCGTCAGCTCCACTGTTGGGAATGTTGCTCTTTGGTAACTTGGTGAAGGAAATAGGCTCTAGTACAAGTCGTTTGGCAGATGCTGCTTCGGGACCTATTATGAATACCGCTACTATCTTTCTAGGACTTACAGTTGGAGCAACTATGAAAGCCGATGTGTTCCTTACTGGTCAAACATTGGGCATTATTGTAGGCGGATTGCTTGCTTTTGGTGTTTCTGTTGCAGGAGGTATTTTGGCTGTGAAAACTTATAATATCTTCTCGAAGAAGAAGATCAATCCTCTAGTGGGTGCTACTGGTTTGAGTGCTGTGCCTATGGCTTCGCGTGTAGCGAACGAGGTGGCGCTAAAGTACGATAAGTCGAATCATATATTGCAGTACTGCATGGCTAGTAATGTATCAGGTGTGATTGGGTCGGCAGTTGCTGCTGGTGTACTTATCTCTTTCTTAGGATAAGAGAGGAGAGAACAATTTTTAATAAATAGTGTCTGCAAGAAAACCCCTTGTTTTAAGTCTTTGATAAGAAAACGGCAAAGACAAGGCTTTCGAAGTTTTTGAAATTAAGGAGTTTACATAAGTAAATGACTGTTTCAAAAACGAGAATAACGCAGTATTTGTCGTTTTCTTGCAAAGACTAAATATAAAAAGAGGGTGTCAAATAATGGCATCCTCTTTTTTGTTTTTTATCAAGGGGTATTCTTTCATGTGAGTCAAAAAATTGACTTTGTTGATAACCCTAACTAAAAACATAAAAAAAGTGTCCAAATCAAATTTGAACACTTTTTTATTAATTGGTATATTTCTGTTGACTACAACTGTTTAGTTCCGTCTTTCAGGTCTTTCTAGCAATACCTTGCGTGAAAGTTTGAATTTACCTGAACGAGGGTCAATATCAATTAGTTTAACTGTTATTTTGTCGCCTTCTTTAAATCCTGCATCTTCTATATTCTCTATACGTTCCCACGCAATTTCAGAAATATGAAGTAAGCCATCTTTACCTGGAAGGAACTCGCAAAACAGACCATAAGGCATAACCGACCTAACTGTAGCCTCATACTCTTCGTCAACTTCAGGAATTGCAACAATTCCTCTAATCTTGTTCATAGCAGCATCAATAATATCTTTGCTTGAAGCTGATACTTGAATGTGTCCGTGGCCATCTTCTTCTTCTATGGTGATTGTTGCTCCGGTTTCTTCTTGTATTCCTTGAATAATTTTTCCACCTGGTCCAATAACTGCACCTATCAAGTCTTTTGGAATATCCATAGTTTCGATACGTGGAGCATGAGGTTTGAAGTCTGCTCTTGGCTGGGCTAAAGCTTCCAACATTTTATCTAAAATGTGCAATCTTCCTTCGCGCGCTTGGGTTAGTGCTTGTTCAAGTATTTCGTATGAAAGTCCATCAACCTTTATGTCCATTTGGGCAGCAGTAATACCATCTTTAGTTCCACAAACTTTAAAGTCCATATCACCTAAATGATCTTCGTCTCCTAAGATATCAGAAAGCACTGCAAATTTTTGACCTTTGTTTTCAGAAATCAAACCCATCGCGATACCTGAAACAGGTTTTTTGATTTGTACACCAGCGTCCATTAGTGAGAGTGTTCCTGCACATACAGTTGCCATAGACGATGATCCGTTTGATTCTAAGATGTCTGAAACTACACGTATTACATAAGGGTAGTTGTCAGGTAGTTGTCCTTTCAAGGCACGATGTGCCAAATTTCCGTGTCCTATTTCTCTACGGCCTGTACCACGATATGGTCTAGCATCGCCTGTTGAGAAGGGAGGAAAATTGTAGTGAAGCAAGAAACGGTCTTTGCCTCTATTTAGAACGTCATCAATTATTTTTTCGTCCAACTTAGTTCCTAGCGTTGTGGTAGTAAGTGCTTGGGTTTCTCCGCGTGTAAAAACGGCTGAGCCGTGAGGTCCTGCCAAATAGTCAACCTCTGCCCAAATAGGACGAATTTCAGTAGTAGCTCTTCCATCCAATCTTTTGCCTTCGTCTAGTATAGAGCGACGCATAGCTTCTTTTTCTACTGCATGGTAATATTTACTAATGAGTGGAGCTTTTTCGTTGCGCTCATCTTCGTCTTCAATAGAAGCCAAGTACTCTTCCTTAACTGCCTTAAAAGATTCAATTCTTTCGTGTTTGTTAGGATTTTGAGCTGTTGCAACTTCGTAAGCTTTTTGGTAACATTTGTCCCAAATGTCTTTTTCAAGCTCTTCGTTTTCATCTTCGTGGTTATATTCACGTTTTTCTACAGTGTTGCAAGCTTCCATCAGTCTCATTTGTGCTTCACACTGATTTTTTATTGCTTCATGAGCAATTTTGATAGCTCCTAAAAACTCTGCTTCTGAAGCCTCATCCATTTCTCCCTCTACCATCATCACATTCTCTAAGGTAGCACCTACCATAATGTCCATGTCGGCTTTTTCGTTTTGAGAAAAAGTGGGGTTTACAACAAACTTTCCATCAATACGCGAAACGCGAACTTCTGATATTGGTCCGTTGAAAGGAATATCTGAAACAGCTAATGCGGCTGAAGCTGCCAATGCAGCTAAAGCATCGGGCATATCTTCGCCATCGGAAGAATATAATGTAACGTTTACAAAAACATCGGCGTGATAGTTGTCAGGAAATAGTGGGCGCAGAACCCTGTCAATTAGTCTGCTTGTTAGTATTTCATGTTCGGAAGGTCTAGCTTCTCGTTTCATGAACCCGCCAGGATATCTTCCGAAAGCGGAAAATTTTTCTCTGTACTCAACCTGTAAAGGCATAAAATCAACTCCAGGGCTTGCCTCTTTTGCAGCAGTAACAGTAGCCAACAACATGGTGTCACCCATTTTTAGGGTTACAGAACCATCGGCTTGTTTTGCCAACTTCCCTGTTTCGAGCGTAATGGTGCGGCCATCTGCCAGCGTTATGCTCTGAACAATTGGATTAATCATAAATTTTTATTGTTTTATTTTATATCTAAAATTCATACAAAGTTACATATTAATTTCAATTTTAATGGCTTATTCTGCAATAAATTGCAAAGCGAAAGGAGAGAAAGAGTGCTTTTTAAATGAGTTTTTTTGTAGTTCTTGTTTGTTTGTACTTATGTGTGCGAAAAAATGTATAAATTTGCATCCTCTATTAGATAATTATACTTTTAAAAATGAATATGACTAAAATAGCTTCATCAACACTGTTTTTGCTGTTAGCATCAATGCTTCTTTTGTCTTCTTGTAGCTCTAAAGGGAAGACTTTTAGTGTAAACGGCGAAATAACCTCGGCCATTGGTCAGGTTTTATACTTAGAGCATAGAGGCCTTGGTGGGCTCGAAATATTAGACTCTGTGGAGTTGAAAGAACATGGCAAGTTTGCCTTTAAAGCAGAAGCTCCTGAAAGTCCAGAGTTTTATCAATTAAGATTGGGCGAACAGATTATTGTGTTTACCGTTGATTCTGTTGAAACATTGCAAGTAACAGCAGATGGCAGTGGTTTATACAATTCCTATCATATTGAGCCGTCGATGCCTAACGATCAGATTAAAAAAGTGATAAATATGCAAGGAAGTGCGAAAAGAGAGTTGTCTGACTTGATTTCGCTGTATCAAAACAAAGAGATAGATGAAACTGCTTATATGCAGATGTTCGATTCTGTGTTGACCGTGTATAAAACTCAAGCCATCAATCTTATTTTGGGAAATCCCTCGAGTGCGGCTGCCTATTATGCTGTTTTTCAAAAGATAGACGACTATTTGATTTTTGATCCCTACGATAAGAAAGATTATCCTATGTTTGGAGCAGTAGCTACGTCGTGGAATAGATATTATCCCGAAGCACAGCGTACCAAGCATTTGTATGATTTTACAATGAACGCTTTGCGTGTTCGTAAACAACAGGAACAACAAAATGAATTTATTAATAATATAACCGTTACTGAAACTCAGTTACCAGATATCTCCCTTTTAAATGTGAAGGGGCAGAAAGTGAATCTTTCATCTTTTAGAGGGAACTATGTATTGCTCGACTTTACCACTTATAAATCAGATTTTTCATTGCAACACAATGAGCTGATAAAAAAAGTTTATGATAAATACAAATCAAGAGGCTTGGTTGTGTATCAAATTTCTTTTGATTCTGATGCTCATTACTGGAAAAATGCATCTATCGAACTTCCATGGACAACAGTGTATGAACCTGAGTCAATTTATTCAAATTTACTGAAAAACTACAATGTTAGAGAGTTGCCAACTGCTTATATATTAGATAAAGAGGGCGATTTGATAAAAAGAATTGATGATTTTGCTAAGTTGGATGAGGTTATAGGTCAACTATTATAATTTATTTAGGAATAGCTTGTATTTAAATTAAGAAATTATTATCTTTGTAGAGATATAGAGGTATAAGAAGAGATTCTGGTCTGTAGGATAACAGTGACCAGAATTTTTTTTCATGCTTCTTATTATGCTTGTATATCAATAAACTATTTACTTTACACTTAATAAAAATCTAATTATGTCAATCACATATATGACCGAAGATGGTTATAATAAACTCAAAGAAGAGATAGCACATCTTGAATCTGTAGAAAGACCTAAGATTTCGCAACAAATAGGAGAGGCGAGAGACAAGGGAGACTTGTCTGAAAATGCTGAATACGATGCTGCGAAAGAAGCACAAGGCATGCTGGAAGCAAAGATATCTCAACTTAAAGGAGTATTGGCTTCAGCTAGGCTGATTGATGCGAAGGCAGTTGGGATAGAAACTGTTAAGATAATGAATCGTGTGACGATGAAGAATCTTAAAACTAAAAAACTGATGACTTATACGTTGGTTTCTGAAACAGAAGCAGATTTTAAGCAAGGTAAAATAGCAGTTAATACTCCTATTGGGCAAGGCTTGATGGGAAAAAAAGTAGGCGATGTGGTGGATATTACTATTCCATCAGGAATTTTAAGCGTTGAAATTATTGAAATAGCTATTTAAGAGAGAGTATAATGCAAACTAAATCTAAAACTTATTGAGTTATGGCAACCATTTTTACAAGAATAGTGAGAGGAGAAATACCGTCGTTCAAAATTTACGAAGATGAGCATTTCTATGCTTTTCTCGATATAAACCCCATGACTAAAGGGCACACCTTGGTAATTCCTAAGAAAGAGGTTGATTATCTTTTTGATATAGACGATACAATGCTTTCGGAAATGATGGTGGTATCAAAAAAAATTGCTCAGGCAATAAAAAAAGCGGTTGAATGTAATAGAGTGGGGATGATGGTCGTTGGTTTGGAGGTTCCTCATGCGCATATTCATTTAATACCTATACAGAGTGAGGGTGACATGAATTTGTCAAACAAGCGTGTTGAATTGTCTAAAGAAGAGTTTGAGAAGATAGCTACTGATATAGTTAGTTTCCTGTAGAGAAGTAGAGATAGCAAAAAAAATAAAACGGTGAGCTTTTAAAAAAGTTCACCGTTTTGTTTTTTAACCCATATTATTCACGTTTTAGCTCCAACGCAGATGCAGGAGTGTCGAGCTTAGCCAATATATGTCACTATTACAAAGAGTTTGCTGGCGAAGCAGATGGGTATCCTTCGACTCCGTCGAGAGCACCTAGATAAAAGCGAACATGCCCAAAACTGGGTGTAAAAACAAGCACTTATAAATCAACAAGTTGTTTGTAAATAGATGATGTTGCGCTTGTTAACAATAATATGATGAATAATGTGGGCTTAAATCTTTCTTATTCTTGCACCTCTGACAAAATGGCACTCTCCTTTTTCTAGTATAAAGTCGGCTCTAAAACGAGTGGGTAGAATGTTTTGTTCTAGATTGGGTAAGTTAATTTCTTCCCAAACTTGTGTGGCAAAATCAATGCTCTCCTTTTCAGATAAGCCAACGTGTTGATGAAAGTAGGATTCTGGATTGAGAAATGCCGTTTTTTGTAGAGTAAAAAATCTTTCTATAAACCATTGACGTAGGTCTTTGTTACTGGCATCGACATAGATAGAGAAGTCGAAAAAATCGGAGACAAATACTCGTTTCCTGCGTCTGTCTTTAGCACTTTTTGAGACTTGCAAAACATTGATTCCTTCAACGATTAAAATATCGGGATGGTTAATCTCTTGTACCTCATCGGGGATTATATCGTAATGGAGATGAGAATATACAGGAGCGCTTAGCTTTTGTCGCCCCGACTTTGCAGCAGAAAGGAAAGCTATTAATTTTTTTGCGTCGTAACTCTCTGGAAATCCTTTTCGATTGAGAATGCCTCGCTTTGTTAACTCTTCATTTGAATGCAAAAAACCATCAGTGGTAACCAACTCCACGTTTGGTTTTTCGGGAGTTAGTGACAGTAGTTTTTGCAAAACTCTTGCTGTAGTACTTTTACCAGCAGCCACACTTCCTGCAATTCCGATAATGTAAGGAACTCCATGGCTCGAGTTTTTGAAAAACTCATCTAGCTCGTTGTGTAGTTTTCGATAGTGTGTGATGTGTATTTGCAGTAGTCGAATTAGAGGGATGTACACTTCTTCCAACTCCTCCAATGTAAGTGGTTCATTCAGACCTTTTAGTTTAGTGAGGTCTATATCTGAAATAGGGAACATGGGATGCTCTTCGAGCTTGCTCCACTCATCTCTTGTGAAACTTCTGAAGGGTGAATAAGTTGCCTTGTAAGGAGCTTTTTTCATTAGAGGCTGTGTTGATAATTATTAATATTGACACAAAGTTAAAATGTTTGTTTGTAACTGCCACACTTTTATTGAAATAAAAGAACCGATGGCTATAGAATAACTATCGGTTCTTGTTTAGTTCTTGCTCATTTCTTGTTAAATTGAGTCGTAAGAAACTATTTCTGAGCAAAAGCCGTGTAAGCTTATTTGTCTGCGCTTAAACTTTCGTAGTTGCGCTTAATGAATTCGTTAAGTGCTTCTCCTTTCAGCATTCCGTTTGAAAGCAACGCAAGGTCGATTAATTGGTGCAATGTTTTGTTTTCCGATGCATACTGTTGAAGCTCTTCTTTCTCTTTTGATTCAGTTTCGCTAATCATTTTAGCAATAACAGGATGATCGATGTTGAGAGCCACTTGGTATGTGTCGGGCATTTCGCCATAAAAAGCCATTCCTGGTTGCATTTGCGACATCTCTTTCATTCGTCTCGAAAACTCATTTTGAGTTACTTGGATAGGTCTTCCAGCTTTGCCAAGAGCCTTGTAATCTACCATAAACTCTGTTTTTTCTATTTTAGGTAACTGCGATTTTACTACCTCATCAATATTTTCTTTTTGCTTGTCAGTTAACTCTATTTTTGCAGCTTCTTCTTTTTCAATAATGTTTTCAGCGGTATCGCTGTCCACTCTTATAAAACGACTTTTCTCAAGTTTTTGCTCTAAAAGTCCCACCCAATGTGTGTCAAGTTGTCCGTCCATCAATAGCACATCATAACCTTTTTCTTTTGCATCGTCAATAAATGTATATTGATCATCTTTATTGCTAGCATACAAGTAGGTTATATTGCCATCTTTGTCTGTTTGGTTTTCTTCTATGAGTGTTTTGTACTCGTCAAGAGTAAAATACTTCTCATCAATGTTTTTTACGAGGGTAAACTTTGCTGCTCTATCGTAGAACTTTTCATCAGTTAGCATTCCATACTCAACAAATAGTTTCAAGCTATCCCATTTCTCTTCAAACTCGTTCCTATCTTTTTTGAAAATCTCTTCTAGTCTATCTGCTACTTTCTTGCTGATGTGATTTGATATCTTTTTCACATTATGATCGCTTTGAAGATATGATCTAGAAACGTTGAGAGGAATATCGGGTGAGTCAATCACACCATGCAGTAGCGTTAAAAATTCTGGTACAATTCCTTCCACAGAGTCTGTAACGAAGACCTGATTGCTGTATAACTGTATCTTGTTGCGTTGTAAGTCGATATTGCTTTTGATGCGAGGGAAGTATAAAATACCCGTCAAGTTGAATGGATAATCAACATTGAGATGAATCCAAAAGAGAGGTTCTTCGCTCATTGGATATAGTTCTCTGTAAAAGTTGAGGTAGTCTTCTTCTTTCAACTCATTTGGCATCCGCATCCATGCAGGCGTTGTATTGTTTATTACGTTATCCTCGTCAGTTTCCACACTTTTTCCATCTTTCCACTCTTGTTTTTTTCCAAAAACAATGGGTATGGGTAGAAATTTACAGTACTTGTTGAGTAGAGTAGTTATTTTGTCTTTTTGCAAAAACTCTTTGTTCTCATCATCTATGTGGAGAACAATATCGGTGCCACGAGTTTCTTTCTCTATTTTCTCAATAGTGTACTCTGGCGAACCGTCGCAAGTCCATTTTACAGCCTCAGCACCTTCTTTATATGACAGTGTTTTTATTTCTACGCTCTTAGCTACCATAAAAGCAGAGTAAAAACCTAATCCAAAGTGTCCGATGATTGCGTTGGAGTTGTCTTTGTATTTATCTAAAAAATCATTGGCAGACGAAAGAGCAATTTCATTGATATATTTATCAATCTCTTCGGCGGTCATACCTATTCCTTTGTCTGAAATGGTGAGTGTGCCAGCTTTCTCGTCTATGGATATGCGAACTGAAATATCGCCTAGTTCTCCTTTGAAGTCTCCAACAGAAGAGATTGTTTTCATTTTTTGGGTAGCGTCAACAGCGTTTGATACTAATTCGCGTAGAAATATTTCGTGATCGCTGTACAGAAACTTTTTTATAATGGGGAATATATTATCTGTTGTAACCCCTATTTTTCCTTTTTGTGTCATAGCTATTTAATATTATGTTATATATGTTGTTTGTACTATAGTATGCAAAAAAGGTGCCAAGATATTTGTATTGTAAAATTAAATCTGTGAAAGTTGTTTTCTTTTTGAAAACGAACTTCTACTTAAGTTCTGATTATTCATTATTTGAGATGTAAATATACCTATTGTACAGCTATATTTGCCTGCAAGAAGAGCCTTGTTTTAAGCCTTTGATAAGAAAAGGCAAAGACTATATAGATTTATATATGTGTGCATAGATGTTATCAATGACTGTTTTATTGCCTTAAAAGCCTAACAAATACATTTAAATTAACTGACAATCAAGAGATTAAATGTTTAACATATATGTTTAACACCATTTAACCGATTTAATTTGCTTTTCTCTGTAATGGTGAAAGTTAAAATGCTTATCTTTGTTTTTGATAGGTGGAAAAATTATTACACAATCATTCATTCACTTATAAAAGAAAAAAAATTATGGAAGAAAAAAATTTATTTGAAAATAACCTTCTTGGTTTACAAGACAATATGCTCAATTTTGCATTGTCGCTCACAACTGACAGAGAGGCAGCCAAAGATTTACTACAAGAAACAACCCTTAGAGTTTTAGACAATAAAGAAAAATATTACGAAAATGTAAACTTTAAAGGGTGGGTGTTTACCATCATGCACAATATATTTGTAAACAACTATCGTAAAATTGTGAGAAGCCAAACCATCATCGATAGAACTGAGAATTTGTATCACTTAAATCTTCCACAAGATTCAGGTTTTGATACACCCGATGGTGCATATACTATTAAAGAGATAAACAAAGCTATCAATAGCTTTACAGATGAATATAAAGTACCATTCTCCATGCACGTTTCTGGATATAAATATGAAGAGATAGCTCAACACTTAGGTTTACCTATTGGAACAGTGAAAAGCAGAATCTTCTTTGCTAGAAAAAGATTGCAGAAAATGCTTAAAGACTTTAGACACTATGCAGAGTAGTTAGTACGTTTAGTTTAGAATATGGAAAAAAAGAGGAGTCTCACCTATGAGATTCCTCTTTTTTGTTTTCAATAGCTATTGATTAATGTGGGTTAGTCTTTCTTTTTGGGTATTGCAAACCTTCTTGGGCTCTTCACCTTTTGTTTCAATAAGGCTATTTCCAAAACGTCTTTTATGTCTTTTACATAATGAAATTTCAAACCTTTCAGGTAACTATCTTTTATCTCACCTACATTTTTCTTATTCTCATCGCAGAGTATTATCTCTTTAATGCCTGCACGTTTTGCTGCAAGAATCTTTTCACGTATTCCCCCTACAGGCAATACTTTACCTCTTAAGGTTATTTCGCCAGTCATAGCAAGGTTGCTTTTTACTTTTCGCTGTGTAACAGCCGATACCATTGAGGTTATCATTGTTATACCAGCCGATGGTCCATCTTTTGGAATAGCACCTTCGGGTACGTGAACATGAATGTTCCAATGTTGAAATATGTTGGGGTCAATGTCTAATTCTTCGGCGTGTGATTGTATATACTCTTTTGCCAACATGGCAGACTCTTTCATTACATCGCCCAAATTGCCCGTTAAAGTGAGTTTTTCTCCTTTACCACGACTCAATGAAGTTTCAACTAGCAATATCTCGCCTCCAACAGAAGTCCAAGCCAATCCTGTAACTACTCCTGCATATTCGTTGCCTTGATATTTGTCTTTGCTGTATTCTTCTACGCCTAAATATTCGTGCAGGTCTTCTATTCTCAAAGATTTAGGATACTCTTCTTTCCCAGCTATTCTACGAGCAACTCTACGCAACACTTTTGCAATTTGTTTGTTCAGTTCGCGCACTCCCGACTCTCTGGTATAGCTCTCAATAATTTTGGACAAAGTTTCTTTGGGTATTGTAAACTGTGATCTCTTAATGCCATGATTGTCCAACTCCTTAGGAAGTAAATGGCGTTTGGCTATTTCCACTTTCTCTTCTAAGATGTAGCCACCCACATTTATCAACTCCATTCTATCGAGCAGGGGTTGAGAGATACTGTTCAAATTGTTGGCTGTGGCAATAAATAACACTTTCGATAAATCGTAGTTGATAGACAAGTAATTGTCTAAGAAAGAGTCGTTTTGCTCAGGGTCAAGCACTTCAAGCAATGCTGAAGAGGGGTCTCCTTTAAAATCAGCACCAATTTTATCTATCTCGTCTAACACAAATACAGGATTTGAAGACCCTGTTTTTTGTATGTTCTGAATAATCTTACCTGGCATAGCACCAATGTAGGTGCGGCGATGACCACGTATTTCCGATTCATCATGCAATCCACCCAGCGAAGCTCTGATGTATTTTCTGTTTAAAGCTTCGGCAATAGATTTGCCTAGCGATGTTTTTCCAACTCCAGGAGGTCCGTGCAAGCAAATGATGGGTGCTTTTAAGTCACCTTTTAGTTTCAAAACTGCTAAATGCTCAATAATTCTATCTTTCACCTTTTCCATTCCAAAGTGGTCACGGTCTAACACCTTTTGAGCATTCTTTAGATTGAAGTTATCATCCGTATATTCGTTCCAAGGTAATTCTAGTATTGTTTGCAGGTATCCATATTGAACAGAGTAATCGGGTGACTGAGGATTTAATCGCTCTAGCTTGCTAATCTCTTTTTCAAATACTTTGGCTACCTCATCGCTCCACTTTTTATCCTTAGCTTTTTCTTTAAATTCATCAATCTCTATTTGCTGCGTATTGCCACCACCTAATTCTTCTTGAATGGTGCGTATTTGTTGCTGCAGGTAATACTCTTTTTGTTGTTGGTTGAGGTCTTCGCGCGTTTTCATCTGAATGTTCATCTTCAGCTCCAACACTTGCATCTCCCTGCTTAATATAGTTAGCAGTTCCATTGCTCTTTGCTTCTCTTGGTCAATGTTTAGCAATTCTTGTTTCTCTTTGCTGTCTATTGGCAAATTGGTGGCACTATAACTCACTAGCATTTTAGAGAATGATTCGCTATTGAGTGTTTGGATTAACTCTTTTGGTGGCTCGCCCAACATGTTCAGCATTTGAATCATGCTGTCGCGAATCGACCCTAAAATGGCGTCATACTCTTTGTCGTTTTTCTTAGCTGGAAAACTCTCTTTTAATTCATATTTAGCTTTAAAGAAGGGTTCTGTTTGAGTCATTTCCAACCATTCAAATCTCTGTTTGGCTTGCACAATGAGGCTGAAATTGTTTTCCGAAAGTTCAATAACTCTTAATACTTCAGCAACAACACCAACTTTATACAGATCATCTGTCTGAGGGTCTTCATCGTTTGTGTCTTTTTGGCAGACCATCCCAATATACTTGATTTTTTTGCCAAGAGCTTTCACCAATTTAATCGACTTTTCTCTGCCCACAGATATGGGTAAGCTAGAACCAGGAAATACAACAGTGTTTCTTAATGGTAGTATTGGTAGCTCATCTGGCATTAGACTTGAGTCTATATCAAGGTTTCCCTCCATAAAATCTCCCGCAATAAATGATATTACGTTCGGATCATTCTCTTCTAAAGCAAGTTTATGTAATTTTGTTTGAGACATATTTTTTTATTCTTGTGTTTTATTCCAGCCTCTTTTCATGTATTGAATGAGTAGTGGCTCTTCTATTAACGGAAAATTCGCTATGTTTGTTTTGGATATCTATTTATGTGGCTAGTTTTTATGACTGCTCATAGTTATCCACTCTATATTGTCCAAATTCCGTGCCAAACTATTATTTGAAGCTCAATTATGTCAAATAACTTTTTTCGATTCAAACAGTTTACTGTTTTTCAAGATCATTGTGCCATGAAAGTTGGCACCGATGGAGTATTGTTGGGTGCTTGGACTGATGTGTTTGAGAGTAGCAAAGTTTTAGATATTGGTACAGGCACAGGATTGATAGCTCTAATGATTGCTCAACGAAATTGCGAAGCTGTTATTGATGCCATAGATATAGATGAGGGATGTGTGGTGCAAGCAGGGCAAAATATAAGTGGTTCGCCTTTTGCTCATCGAATTACTGTGCAACATGCTTCTTTTCAAAACATCGCACAACAGGAGGATAAAAACTACGACTTAATTGTATCTAATCCACCTTATTTTCAAAATGCGCTTAAGTCTCCTTGCACCTCTCGCAATACAGCACGACACAATGATTCCCTCTCTTTTTTTGAAATTATCTCACTCGGAGTTTCTCTTCTTTCTGAAAGTGGACGTATCGCTTTAATACTCCCTTATGAATTTAAGCAGGCAGTTTTGGAGCATGCTGCTACTGTGAATCTTTTTGCAAGTAGAATAACTAACGTGCACCCATTGCCACATAAACCAGCAAAGCGTTTGCTGATTGAGTTGCAGAAGAGTAAAACGGATTGCATTGAGGATAACTTGACTATAGAGCTTAGCCGTCACCGATATTCCAAAGAGTTTGAAGCACTTACCCAAGAGTTTTATCTTGAAAGATAATGTATTGTTTTCAAAGCTAACGATGAGGAAAATTCGTGTGTTTTCATGAAGTTCAAATTGTTTGTAGTGGAAATGACAAATATAAGTGGAATTTGTTTTCGACCACAAACGAAATGACAAACAAGAGTGAAAACTCGAATCCACGGCAAAAGATTTCATTTTTATGACTTGATTGTGCTTTCGATTCAAAACAAAATGACAAACAAGGGTGGATTGCGGTTTCGTTTCAAATCGAAATGGCAAACAAGTCATGAAACAGCTTTCGTTTCAAAACAAAACCAAAAACAAGAGATGATTGCCATTTTGTTTCAAAGCGAAATCAAAATAATGAGTTGAATGCCATTTCGACTAGAAACGAAGAGATTTCTCACTGCTGGTTGATTTTGTTGGTTGTATAAAGAAATAAATTGCTTTAATTACTATCTTTGTTTTATTAGGTCTTTGAGTTTACTGTTGTAAAATGAAAAGTGATATGATGAATTTAAATTATGCTCTGTTGGTAATATTGTCAGTTGTTTTTTTTGCACCATTGCAGGCAATAGATACAATAAGAGTGAAGCAAACCAAAATTCCTATCTTAATAGAGAGGGAAGATAATGTGCTGTTTTATTTTCGCATAGATGCTTCTGAATCTGAAATGCTAAACGAATTGGAGTTTAAATTTTCTGATTATACAAATTTGGATGAGATTGAATCAATAAAACTCTATTATAGTGGAACTGAATCTGTGCAGCGCAAAAATGAAATTCGCTTTGCTCCTGTAGAGTATATTTCTAGTCATAGTGTGGGGAATACTTTGAAAGCTAATCCATCATACTCTATTAAACTTGTGGAACAGAGGATGCCTAATGAGCGTGTAACTCTTTCGCCGAACTACAAACTTTTCCCAGGGGTAAATTATTTTTGGGTAAGTCTTCAGATGAAGCCTTCTACCTCTATAATTTCTAAAGTTGATATAGAGCTTCTTTCCGCACAACTCGATTATCAAGATGCTCCATTGTTATTCGACACCGAGCGTGCCACTCATAGAATGGGAGTAGGTGTAAGACATGCAGGAGATGATGGTTCGGCTGCATTCAGAATTCCAGGTTTGGTTACTTCTAACGAAGGTACATTACTGAGTGTTTACGATGTTAGATATAACAGCAGTGTGGATTTGCAAGAGCACATAGATGTGGGCTTGAGCCGGAGCACCGATAAAGGCAAAACGTGGGAGAAGATGATAATCCCAATGAGCTTTGGAGAGGAAGGAGGAATGCCTAAGGCGCAGAATGGAGTGGGCGATCCTGCTATTCTTGTAGATGCTAAAACGGGTACGATATGGATAGTTGCCGCATGGACGCATGGAATGGGTAATCACAGAGCATGGCACAATTCTCAAGATGGTCTTACAAAAGAGCGAACAGCTCAATTGGTGCTCTCTAAAAGCACAGACGACGGCAAAACTTGGTCGGAGCCTATTAATGTTACAGAACAAGTGAAAGACCCTTCGTGGAAATTTTTGCTGCAAGGTCCTGGTAGAGGTATCACAATGCAAGATGGAACATTGGTATTTCCTATTCAATATATCGATTCGTCACGAGTACCCAATGCGGGAATAATGTACAGTAAAGATAGGGGCGAAACATGGCACATACACAATCATGCTCGCACAAACACAACCGAAGCACAAGTGGTAGAGGTTTCTCCTGGAGTTTTGATGCTCAACATGAGAGACAACAGAGGAGGAAGTAGGGCTGTGTCTATTACCACCGACTTTGGGGAGACATGGACGGAACATCCGTCATCGCGCAGCGTGTTGCAAGAGCCCGTTTGTATGGCAAGCTTGATAAAAGTAGCGGCAGAAGATAATGTTTATGAGAAAGATATTCTTCTTTTTTCTAACCCAAACACCACTAAGGGTAGGAACCATATTACTATTAAAGCTAGTTTAGATGGAGGTCTCTCTTTCCCATCTGAGTACGATGTGCTACTTGATGAGGATGATGGATGGGGCTATTCTTGTCTTACAATAATAGATTCTGAAACAGTAGGAATACTGTATGAAAGCAGTGTTGCACACATCACCTTTCAGGCAGTGCCCTTGAAAGATATATTGAAACAATAATTTAAAAATAACAATTTAAAAACAACTGTCCTATCAACTACAAATTAAATGATAAGCCCGCACCATTTCCATTTATGTTATATGGGTTGCAGTGGCTAGTTATATCAGTACCAACTATCTTAATTTTGGGTCGAGTTCTTGGTGTAATTCACTTTGAAGATGCGCCGTCACAAATCTTTTATATGCAGAAACTTTTCGCTCTTGGTGGCGTCTTTCTCATTATCCAAGTTATGTGGGGTCACAGGCTGCCTTTAATTATTGGGCCAGCCTCTGTGTTGCTTATTGGCATCGTCTCTTCGTTAAGTTTCTCGTATTCAGTTATCTACACCTCTGTTGCTATTGGTGGTTTGTTTTTGCTTTTCTTGTCATTAAGTGGTTTGTTGGCAAAGATCGATTTTCTATTCACCTCACGCATCATAGTGGTTATACTGTTGCTCATCGGGTTTACATTAGCTCCAGTGATATTGAATCTTTTGTTTGAAAACTCTGCAGGCTTTGAAAACTTCCATTTTTGGTTTGCCATCCTATTGGTCACATTGATGCTTTTGATGAATAAATGGTTTGTAGGAGCATGGAAATCGATTGTTGTATTGCTAGGAATAGTAATTGGAACATTGGTTTACCTTCAGTTTAAGCCAATGGAGCTTTCAGAAACTACTACAATGTCAGCAATACTGTCGTCAGACAAATCATCTCTCTTTATTTTTCCATTAGAGTTTGATTTTGGAGTAATAGCCGCATTCATGTTTTGTTATTTAGCCTTGCTTATCAATGAGCTTGGGTCTATTCAGTCTATAGGTAGCATTCTCAATCTGAAAGATATGGACAAGCGAACGCAAAGAGGTGTGGCTGTGACGGGTATTTCAAATGTTTTTGCGGGTATTACTGGCGTTATTGGTTTGGTCGATTTTTCGTTTAGTCCTGGCATTATATCGGCTACAAGGTGTGCCTCGCGCTTTGTGCTTATTCCAGCAGGTATCGGACTTGTTGCAATTTCGCTTTTCCCTGGGTTGGTCAACATATTAAATCAAACACCTTCATTGGTAATCGGGGCTATTATGTTTTATCTGATGGTTACACAACTAGCTTCGGGGTTTCATTTGATGGAGAAACAGAGGGCTGTTGTCGATTTTGAGTCTGCAATTGTTATTGGATTTCCTATCATGTTAGCAGTATTGGTCTCTTTTTTGCCCCAGACAGTAGTAGAAGCTATCCCACTAATAGTACGTCCTATTTTGACAAATGGTTTTGTGATGGGAGTAATAACAGTGATTGTTTGCGAACACTTAATTTTTAGGAAGAAAAGGGCTTAATTTTATGGAAACAATTGTTTTCTACGATAACTTATGTAGCGTTTGTAACTATTGGGTAAATTGGATTTTAGAGAACGACTCCAAAGGGGACTTTTACTTTGCTGCATTAGAATCTAACTTTACTAAAGAGTTTTCTCGCCATTTCAATTATGAGTTTCCAGAAGAAACCATTGTTGTTTGGGATGAACAAGCAGGTTTTTTGAAAAAATCGGACGCTGTTATATTTATACTCCAAATATTGAGACCCAACTCTTTTCAATTAAAAGCGTTAAGACTCTTCGCAAAACCTTTGAGAGACATGGGGTATTCATTTTTCGCTTATTTTAGGCGGTATATGCAGGTTAGGAAATGCAAAACACCCTCACGGGAACATCAGAAACGTTTTTTTGAAGACAACTCATTCCAAGATTTTATAAACAAGTTGAAAGATTGATTGATTCTATAGGACTAGATACATTAAAAAATAGTACTTTTGTTCGATAAATACTTAAACATCGAAATATCTTTATGAAAGAAGTAAGAATATTAGACAAGGATTTCGAATTATTTATCGATGCTGATACAATCCAAGAAAGCATTAAGCGCATAGCAGCCGATATTAATAGAGACTTTGAAGGTGAAGAACCTATTTTTATCGCTATCTTAAATGGATCGTTTATGTTTGCTGGCGACTTGATGAAACACGTCACAATTCCTTCTGAAATAACTTTTGTGCGCATAGCTTCGTACAAAGGAACCAAAAGCACAGAAGAGGTGAAGGAGGTAATGGGGCTCAAAGAAGATATTAGAGGTCGCACAGTAATTATCTTAGAGGATATTGTTGATACTGGATTTACGGTCGAAATGTTATTAAATCAATTTAAAGAGTACAGCCCTAAACAGATTAAAGTGGCAACATTACTATTTAAGCCAAAAGCTTTGGTTAGAGATGTTGCTCCAGATTATGTAGCAATTAATATACCCAATGATTTCATTGTGGGATTTGGATTAGATTATGACGGATATGGTCGTAACCTACAAGACATATATAAAATTAAAAAGTAGAAGTTATCTCTTTTATTAATTACAGGTTGTAATAAAAGCGAGATAAAGAAGTTGAAAAAAATCGAATTAACCGTTTTTTGATTTTTTTACTTTGAAAAATAGAGAGCATATCAAAAAAATATCTATTTTTGTAATTGAAGATAACGGTAAGTATTAACGCAAACACATTAAAAACAAAAACATGGAAGTTAAAAAAGCACCGAAAGCAAACATTGAAACTCACAAAGCTACATTTTTCCTTATGGGACTAGTAGTTGCGCTTGCAGTTTTATTTGTTGGTTTTGAGTGGTCATCTAACATTAGTGAATTGGATGAAACGGTGATTGTGCAAGATGTGCTGGCTGAAGAGGAGATTGAAATTACTCAACGTGACCCAACACCACCACCTCCACCGCCTCCACCAGAACCCGAAGTACCCGAAATAATTGAGGTGACTGAAGAAAAAGTTGAAACCAAAATTGACTTGTCTTCTTTAGAAGATGATCAATCAAGGGCGCAAATCCAGACTTATACACCGCCTCCACCTCCAAAACCAGTAGAAGAAGAGGTTGCAGATGAGATTTTTGTGGTGGTTGAACAACAACCCGAATTTCCAGGTGGAATGTCGGCATTGATGAAGTTTCTAGGAGATAACATAAAATATCCTGTTATTGCACAAGAGAATGGTATTCAAGGACGCGTTATTACAAACTTTGTAGTAGAGCGTGACGGAAGCATCTCTGATGTGCAAGTTGTGAGAGGACAAGACCCTTCATTAGATAGGGAAGCTGTGCGAGTTATTCAAACGATGCCCAAGTGGAAGCCAGGACAACAGCGAGGAAAACCAGTGCGCGTACGTTTTACATTGCCTGTTGTTTTCCGTCTTCAAAACTAAATTGTATTTACAATTATACTTTTTGTAACTAAATAACCACAAAAGCTGTTTTTACACACTAAAAACAGCTTTTGTGTTTTGTAGTGAGATATACTATAAGATGACTATAATGATACACACTTCTGAAGTTTTAGAAAAAAAAATAAACAAAGCAATAGATGGTTTAGATTATAAGATAGAGCCAAGAACCTTGTTTGAGCCTATTGAATATATTTTGTCGCTTGGAGGAAAAAGGCTCAGACCTGTTTTAGCTTATATGGCTACAAATCTATTTAGCGATGATTTGGAAAAAACTACCGCTCCTGCAATAGGACTGGAAATATTCCATAACTTCAGTTTGCTGCATGACGACCTTATGGATAATGCATCAGTTAGACGAGGACAACAAACTGTGCACACCAAATGGAATGCTAATACTGCAATACTCTCTGGCGATGCTATGTTGATCGATGCATACAATCATATGATGAGGGTAGATGCTGATGTTTTGCTTCGCATTCTCAAAATCTTCAATACAACAGCTATGCAAGTTTGCGAAGGCCAGCAGTATGATATGGACTTTGAGAAACGCATGAATGTGAAGGAGTCGGAGTATATAGAGATGATTCGCTTAAAGACGGCTGTGCTTTTGGCAGCCTCTTTAAAGATTGGTGCCATAATAGGCAATGCTAGTGAAGAAGATGCCAGTAAATTGTATGATTTTGGTATAAATATAGGGATTGCTTTTCAATTGAAAGATGATTTGTTGGATGTGTATGGCGATCCAGTTAATTTTGGGAAAGAAATTGGCGGTGATATATTGAGTAACAAAAAAACATTTCTTCTCATAAGAGCTCTAGAAAATGCTAATGAAGATGACAAAACAACTCTCCATAACTGGATATTGGCAGAGAATTTTGATCCAGAAGCAAAAATAAATGCTGTTAAAGAAATATACGATGATTTAAAACTAGAAAATAGTACCAACAAACTCATACAAAAATATTACCTTGCAGCATTGAACTACTTATCGGAAGTAGATGTTTCGGAAGAAAGAAAGCAGCAACTTCTGATTTACACCCAAAAATTAATGAATAGAGAAAAGTAAAAACAATCAAAAGTAAAAACGTGCAGTTTCATATTTTTATTTTTGTATTTACTTTGAAAGAATATATATGCCTTATAGAAGACTCCCCAATACAGATAGTGCCCGTATAAAAGCTCTTAAAGCAGCAATTGATAAATGTTCTAAAACAGACTTTAATGACATTGTTGTTTCGATGAAAACTATCTATAAAGCAAAGATTGCAGTTGGGAAGTTCGAGAGAATGTGCAATTTGTATCAACAAACCTATGATACACAGATTAGAGCCAACAAAACTTTTCAGAGACAGATTAAAAATGCGTGGATGTATCTATCCCATTTTGTACAAGTGCTTTATTTATCTGTAATTCGCAACGAAATAAAACACGAAAATCTTGCTTTGTATGGTTTGGAAAGCTCTGAAATGGTTGTGCCCGATTTTTCAACCAACGAACTGTTGCTTGACTGGGGCAAAAAAATTATTGTAGGTGAAGAAAAACGTATTGCTCAAGGAGGTGTTCCTATTTACAATCCTACAATTGCAAAAGTAAAAGTGATGTACTCTATATTTAGTGATGGATATTATACACAGAAAATTCATCAGAAAGCAACAAATAGAACACAAGCCGATGTAGCTACTTTCCGCACCGAAATTGATGAAATTATTTTAGATATATGGGAGCAGGTTGAAAAAGCTAATAGCCAATTGACTGCAAAAAATAAAATAGATAAGAACAAAGAGTATGGAATTGTCTATTACTATCGAAAAGGTGAAAAAATAGAATAATGCTAATTGATACACATGCTCATTTATATGTTGATAAGTATGATGATGATCTTGCCCAGGTTGTTTTGAGAGCAAAGCAGGCTCAGGTTGAAAAGGTTATACTTCCCAACATTGATGTTTCAACAATAGATTCACTTAAGAGATTAATGCTAGCGTACCCTGCGTTTTTTTTACCCATGATGGGGTTACATCCTACTAGTGTAAACAGTAGTTTTAAAGGGGAGTTAGATACTATATATAAAGAGCTTCACAGCAATAACGATTATGTAGCAATAGGAGAAATAGGGATTGATTTATATTGGGACAAAACTTACATTAAAGAGCAAGTCGAGGCTTTTGAAAGACAACTCAGGTGGAGTATCGAAAAGGATTTGCCAGTGTCTATTCATTCTCGCAACTCATATAAAGAGGTTGTAGAGTGTGTAGATAGAGTAGGGGGTGAAAAATTGCGAGGAGTGTTTCATAGTTTTAGTGGCGACGCCAAAGATTTGAGAGAGCTGTTGGCTTTTGAGAATTTCTATATCGGAATTAATGGCATTGTCACTTTTAAAAACTCAAATTTAAGTGATGTTTTGAAAGAGTGCCCACTTGAAAGAATAGTTTTAGAAACAGATTCTCCTTATTTAAGTCCAGTTCCTTATAGAGGCAAGCGAAATGAGCCTATGTACTTAAAGCATATTAATCAAAAAATATCTGATATATACGGCATTGGGTACTCTGAAATGGAAGAAATAACAAAAACAAATGCCATGCATCTTTTTGATTTAAATGTTTGAAAATCTGTTTTTTATAGGTGATAATAGGGGTAATTCTATTATCCAACAATAAAATTATTCCATTTATGGGTGGTAATGTTGGATAAATTCTCTATTTTTGTCAATCAAAATGAGATGTAAGTGAAGAAAAAGTCGTATTTTGCAACGATTTAAGAACCTCTCCTCATTTTTGGAGAGATGCTCGAGTGGTTGAAGAGGCTCGCCTGGAAAGCGGGTATACGCCAAAAGTGTATCGTGGGTTCGAATCCCACTCTCTCCGCAATACCAAAAAAGAAATATGGTATTAGTAAAAAAACATGATGAAACGTTTGTAATTAAAACAAGTAATAACGTAAATAATCATTTTAAATTAATAACAAGTTAAATTCATTAATCCTCAAAAAATTGAACACACAATGAAAAAGTTATTTGCAATTTTCGCAATCTTAGGGCTTATGTCTGTAGGACTGCAATCGGTTCTTTTAGCACAAGACGCAGAAGCACAACCAGCATCTGAACAAGTATCTCCTCCTGTACAAGTAGAAGATGATTCTTCAGCAATAGTTGAAGCTCCAACCGGTTTCCACAAAGCACTAAAGATTAAATTTATTGAAGGTAGTGCATTCTTTATGAGTTTGATTGCTATACCATTAATTTTAGGTTTAGCATTTAGTTTAGAAAGAATTATCTATCTTAGTCTTGCAGACGCACACGTAGATGGCATGTTGAATGATATAGGCCAGGCATTGGACAGAGGTGATGTAGAAGGTGCTAAAACACTTGCGCGCGACACCAGAGGCCCAATAGCTTCAATTGTTTATCAAGGCTTGCTTCGTATCGATCAAGGTGCAGAAGTTGTAGAACGTTCTGTAGTATCTTATGGTGGTGTACAGGCTGGATTGTTAGAAAGAAATCTTTCTTGGATTACATTGTTTATTGCAATGGCTCCATCTCTTGGTTTCTTGGGAACAGTTATTGGTATGGTACAAGCGTTTGATGATATTCAGCGTGCAGGAGACATTAGCCCTACAATTGTTGCAGGTGGTATGAAAGTAGCACTTATTACAACTATTGGTGGTCTTATTGTTGCTCTTATACTTCAATTATTCTACAACTATATTTTGAATAAAGTTGAAACTATCCTTAACAAGATGGAAGACGCATCAATTACATTCCTTGATCATGTAATTAGATATAATGTTAAATCTAAAAACTAAATAACTCAATGGCAGTAACAAAAATATCAAGAATTTCGCGTTGGACTTTATATGCCCTAACTGCTGTAACGCTTGCACTTCTTGCAGCGTTCTTCTTAGGCGGTAGTGTCCTACCCGAAAATCAATACGCGGAATTAGTCGGCATAGACGAACCTAATTTCACAAATGGACTACTCTATTGGATATACATACTGTTAGCATTAACAGTGTTTTCTGTGTTTGTTTTCTCAATATTTGGATTTGTAACTAATTTCATCAATAATAGGAAAAAAGCAATTAACTCTATGGTTTTGTTGATAGTTTTTGCTATATTGTTGGTAATTGCATATTCAATAGGAGATGGAACACCATTAAATATCCTTGGATACGAAGGTCCTGATAACGTAACAGCTAGATTAAAGATGACTGATATGTGGATTTATACAATTTATATCCTCATGGCATTATCTGTAGCAGCAATGTTATTAAGTCCTTTAATCAAAAGAATAGGTAAACGGAAATAAATATTTCCAGAATAAACACAACAAAAAAATATGGCTAAAAAGACAAGAAAGGTACCTGACGTAAATACCAGCTCAACGGCTGATATTGCTTTCCTTTTGCTTATTTTTTTCCTTGTTACCTCTTCGATGGATACTGATAGTGGATTGGCAAGGCGCCTTCCACCACCACCACAGGATGAAGAACAACTCACAGAGATGAAAGTCCAAAGACGTAATCTCATGCAAGTGTTAGTTAACTCACAAGACCAAACAATGGTTGGTGATGTTCACTATGATAACTTGAGAGAACTTCAAGGGAAAACAGGAAAACAAAGCTTAAAAGATAAGGTGAAAGAGTTTGTGGTAAATCCAAATAACAATGAGGATTTGCCAGAGCTTTTTGAAGAAGAATTTGACGCTCCAGTAGGCACATTGCGTGTTACTAAAGATCACGTAGTTTCTCTTCAAAACGACAATACCACAAGCTATAAAGCTTATCTTGCAGTTCAAAACGAATTGGTGAAAGCTTATAACGAACTTAGGGAAGAAGCAGCTAGAAGGTACTTTAACAGACCGTACGAAGAGCTTTTAATAGGCGAGAAAGATTTAATTAACAAGGTGTATCCTCAGCGAATTTCTGAGGCAGAACCAAAAAGTTATGGAGGTAATAAATAATGGGTAAATTTAATAAATCAGGCGGACGTGAGATGCCAGCTTTAAATACCTCTTCTTTACCTGATATGATTTTTGCAATTCTGTTTTTCTTTATGGTTACAACAACCATGAGGGAGGTTACATTGATGGTTAAGTTTAAAATCCCTGTAGCATCAGAAGTACAGAAATTAGAGAAGAAATCGTTGGTTACTTATATTTATATGGGTCAACCACTAGATGCGAAATTTGGTACAGGAACATTTATGCAATTGAATGATAAGTTTGCAGAAGTAGAAGATATACACGATTATATTGCATCCGAACGAAATATGCTCACAGAAGCAGACCAGCAATTTATGACTGTATCTATCAAAGCTGACGAACAAACTCAAATGCGTTATGTTACAGAGGTAAAGCAAGCATTAAGAAGAGCATATGCTCTTAAGATAAGTTACTCTTCTCGCAAAGAAGATAACTAAACTAACAACTATCCGAAAGGTAGTTAAAAGCATTAAGCAGAAAAAAGCTAAATCACTACGATTTAGCTTTTTTTGCTTAATACTTTTTATAACTGCATTCTACAGATATTATTTATAAATTTCCGATTTCTTATTTTGTCTCATCTTTTTTTATTTACTCTGCAATCTTTTTTATATCTTTGGTGTGAGTCATTTTTTTATATGTATAAACAATTAAAATAAAGACAAATGGAAACAAATCAAGAACACAAAGAGGTAAATCT
>CAZUHZ010000008.1:0-5024 GCA_964620895.1 uncultured Dysgonomonadaceae bacterium
GAGGGGTATGAAGTATGAGGATAATTATTAATTATTAATGTCTTAGCTAAAGAGAACAGGTGGTTTATTTAATTATTCTTGCGAGCGGTTGAGCATTCATTTTCAATTCTCAATTCTCAACTTTCAATTATTAATGAGGTATGAGGTTGAAAACCTCTGTCATTCCGATACGCACGTGAGGAATCTGTTTGACTATACTATTCACCGCTCGCGCGGATTTGTAATCCGTGTGTGGTATTTAGCAAGAAACTAATGTGAAGTATGAGATGTGGGGTTTGTTTGTGGTGTGAGGTGTGAGGTGTTAGGAGGGGTATGAAGTATGTGGATAATTATTAATTGTTAATGTCTTAGCTAAAGAGAACAGGTGGTTTATTTAATTATTCTTGCGAGCGGCTGAGCATTCATTTTCAATTTTCAATTTTCAATTCTCAATTATTAATGTGGTGTGGGGTTTGTAGTATGAAGCGATATGCGTGGCATACCTCACCAAGGTCTTAAGTTTTATTTTTATATTTTTTGAGGTAGTTAATACTTAAATGACTAGTTTTGCGAGTTACAACGATTGTGTATCAAAGCTTATAGATGAAACACCTTTTAGTGAGTATAATATTAATTGTAACGTTCTTTACGAACGTCACCCTGTCTCTTTCGCAGTCGGAGAGTATTGGTGGTGACTCACTGCAAATATCTGTGCCACAAATACCATTGACGCTGCCCGAATCTGATACTGCTAGATTTGATTCATTGTCGATGCAACCTGATTCACTTTCACTACTCCCATCCGATACAATTCCAAAAAAACAGGAGATGCTGGAGACCACTGTCTTCTATACAGCGCAAGATTCAATTGTTTTTACCAAAGACAACAAGGGTTTTTTGTATGGCAAGGCAGATGTCAAGTATCAAACCATTGCCATCGAAGGAGAGCTCATCACCATGGATATGGACAGTAGCATTATTGGAGCAACTTTTGGATTAGACTCAGTAGGCAAGGAGTTTGGGTATCCCACATTTGATGACAAAGGCACAAAATATGAGATGAAAGGTGTGCGCTACAATTTTAAAACAGAAAGAGCCTATATTTCTGACGTGGTTACAGAGCAAGGTGAAGGATATATTGTGGCTAACCAAGCAAAAAAGAACCAGGATAACTCATTCTACATGGTGAATGCAAAATATACTACTTGCGACAATCATGATCATCCTCACTTTTACCTCAATTTATCGAAAGCTAAAGTCCGACCAGGCGAAGATGTGGTGACAGGTCCTGCTTGGCTAGTGGTGGCAGATGTACCCCTCTTTCCTTTGGTGCTTCCTTTTGCTTTTTTTCCGTTCAACGAGACTTACTCATCGGGTATCATCATGCCATCTTATGGCGACGAAATGCAACGAGGCTTTTACTTGCACAACGGAGGATACTATTTTGCCATAAGCGACTATGTGGACTTGGCGCTAACCGGAGAGATATACACAAAAGGCTCATGGGGGGTGGGTGTAAAGTCGAATTATAGGAAACGATATAAGTTTTCGGGAAACATGAATGCTAATTACCTCAAAACTATTTTAGGAGACAAGGGGTTGCCAGATTATTCTGCCTCAACCAACTTTAGACTAAGCTGGACACACTCGCAAGACCCCAAGGCTAATATGTATCGCACCCTATCGGCTAGTGTGAACTACTCTACTAGTTCGTATAATCAGCACAACATGACGTCTCGCTACAGTAGGGAGGCAACCAACAATACAAAGAGTTCGACAGTTAATCTTACACAAAGATTTCCCGACTCACCATTCAACATTTCTGCATCGGCAAGTGTGAATCAGGTATCGCGCGACTCTACCATTTCGGCAACATTGCCCAACCTGTCCATCAATATGAGTCGTATCTATCCACTTAAACGCAAAAATGCAATAGGCGAAGAGCGTTGGTACGAAAAGATAACCATGAGCTACTCGGGAGAGTTTCGCAACTCAATACATACCAAAGAGAGTGACTTTTTTGATGCCAACATCATCAGAGATTGGAAAAATGGTATGCGTCACAGTATTCCTATAAGTGCAACATTCACGCTGTTGGACTATATCAACATTTCACCCTCGTTTAACTACAACGAACGTTGGTACACAAGCAAGGAGATGCAAGATTATAATCCCGAAACGAAACGGCACAGTGTAACAGATACAATTTACGGATTCAACCGAGTGTATGATTATAGCACTTCGCTCAGTGTGAACACCAAACTTTACGGAATGTACAAGCCTTGGCAGATGTTTGGAGATAAAGTTCAAGCTATACGCCATGTATTCTCACCTAGCATCAGTTTAAGTTATCGCCCCGACTTTGGAGCTTCGCGTTACAACTATTACGAAACTTATAGCTACAAAAATGAATACGGTGAAGATGTTGAATATACTTATTCGCCCTATTCTCGCATGATGTTTGGAACGCCTTCGCAAGGAGAGCAAGGAAATATAGGGTTCGACTTTAAAAACAACGTAGAGATGAAGATTCGCTCCGAAAGCGATACGACGGGTTACAAGAAAGTAAGCCTTATCGACGATTTGGGTATCAATTTTAGCTACAATATGATGGCAGACTCTATGAAGTGGAGTATGATAAACACCAATATGCGATTGAAACTATCAAAGTCGTACACATTGAGTCTTAATGCAACCTGGGACCCGTATCTGTATGAAGTAAATGAAAACGGACGCCCAGTGCATGTTGACAAGTTGAGGGTATTGAACGGAAAGGGATTTGGGCGTTTATACAGCACGGGAACATCTTTTTCCTATTCTATCAATCAAGACACCTTTGGTAAATTATTTAACAAGGATGAGAGAGCAAAAGATGATGATATAGACGAGGGCGAGAATATGATAGATGATGGAAGCCTGGGTACTAACCCCGAAGACGACATTCCAATGAATCAGCCAAGAAGCAGTTTTGATCGAGACCAACCCGACTCGGATAAGTTTGACGAGTATGGATACATGAAGCCAGGTGTCACTTGGAATCTATCGTTCAACTACTCTCTTAGATACGGATATGACACTGAGTTTGATTTCGATAAGCTAGAGTACAAAGGCAAACTCACACACAGTTTAGGAATAAATGGAGCATTGCAGCCAACCGAGAATTGGAGCTTCACGTTTAACACCGACTATAATTTTGATTTGAAAAAACTGTCGTATGTCAATTGTACCCTCACACGCGACTTACACTGTTGGAGCATGTCGGCAAGTTTTATCCCCATTGGACCCTACAAATCATACAACTTCATTATCAGGGCTAAATCTTCACTGCTGCAAGACCTCAAGTACGAACAGCGTAG
Source organism: uncultured Dysgonomonadaceae bacterium (assembly GCA_964620895.1). Taxonomy (GTDB): domain Bacteria; phylum Bacteroidota; class Bacteroidia; order Bacteroidales; family Dysgonomonadaceae; genus UBA2632. The sequence goes on from CAZUHZ010000008.1 coordinate 3,336, forward strand.
CTCGCAATATCAGAATATGGAGTGGTATTGATGCAGATACAACCTGCGCATCAATCATCAATGTATGCATCCAAAGGCTATGGGCTCTTTCTCTTTACCAATAAAGTTTGAATGCAACTTTAGTATTGCGCTGTGCAACGCTGCAAAGCACTTTATTTTTGGGAAAAGGGTATTTAGCAACACTACAAAGTACTCTTTTTTTGTAAAAAAGGTGCAAAATAACGCTGCAAAGTACTCTCTTTTTGAAAAGAGGTAGCTAAGTAACACTGCAAAGCACCTTCTTTTTGAAAAGAGACAGCAAAGTCACGTTGCAAAGCTCCTTTTTGCAAGCAGAAGTAAACGATTTGCAAAATAACACCTATTTTTGTTTGCGCATCAATCAATTATAACTCAAAACCCCCTTGCATTGATATGAATTACGAAATAGAACGCAAATTTTTAGTTGACGGCGAATACAAATCGCAAGCTTTCACCCATTTTCGCATAGTGCAAGGCTACCTTTCGTCTGTTCCCGACAGAGTAGTACGCATTAGAATACAAGACAACAGTGCTTTTCTTACTATCAAAAGCACTGTTTCGGATAGTGAGTTTACTCGCTACGAATGGGAGCGGGAGATTGCTGTGGAGGATGCTGAAGAGATGCTCCAATTTTGCGAGAAAGAGATTATTGAGAAGACGCGCTATCTAATAAAAGCAGGTGCTCACATGTTTGAAGTGGATGAATTTTATGGAAGCAACCAAGGGCTTGTGATAGCCGAAGTAGAATTGGAATCGGAAGATGAGGAGTTTGAAAAACCTAATTGGTTAGGCAAGGAAGTAACGAGTGATGCGCGCTACTACAACTCTATGTTGGTAAAAAATCCGTATAGTAAATGGGAAAAGGATGTGTAACTTGTTCGCTATGCTTTGTGCTTGGTGTGGCGCATCAGCGAAGCTCTTTTCTTAATTTCTTTTTGCTTCGCAACACAAGGTTTGCAAAACCGAGCGAGCGGCGCAAACCTCACATTCACATCTCTTTTTAATTTCCACTCCTCAATTTACTCCATTTGCAAAACAGGGCATCCATTATATCAAGTAGCATAAACAGGAGTGATCCAATAATCGACAGCATTACAATGCCGGCATACATGGTCAGATAGTCGATGCGCATCCACGCATCCACAATAAAGAAGCCGAGTCCTTTGTCTGTGCCAAATGTTTCTGTAACAAACAAAACCGAAGTAGCAATGCCCACCGAAACACGCAATGCCGAAAATACCTCGGGAAGAATAGCTGGCAACACCACATGCCACACTTGTTGCGCACCAGAAGCACCCAATGTGGAGAGCACATAATAGTTTTCTTTGTCGATATTGCTGATTGCATCACGTATGGAGATGATAAGCTGAAACACAATAATCAAAACAATCATCACTATCTTGGTAGTTTCGCCAATGCCAAAGATAATCATGACAACTGGAAGGAGAGCCAGTTTGGGAACGGGGTAAGATAGGTAGAGCAGGGGGTTGAGTAGCTTGTTTGCTTTTTTGCTGAGCCCTGTCAGCAGTCCGCCAGCCACGCCCGCAACCAAAGCAATAAAGACACCTATCACTATACGACGCAAACTTGCCGCAGAGTGGTCAAACATTCCTTGTGACAATGCTTCTGGGAAAATTGCATAAACACTCAATGGATTGGGCAAAGCTTTGT
>CAZUHZ010000008.1:5124-24258 GCA_964620895.1 uncultured Dysgonomonadaceae bacterium
GACAATGCTTCTGGGAAAATTGCATAAACACTCAATGGATTGGGCAAAGCTTTGTTGTTGAAAACAACTGCCAACAACCACCAAAGTACATTGAACGACAAGATGCCGGCAAACAAAAGAGTGAGCGACTTGGGTAAAAAAGGTTTTCTTGCACCTTTGCTATGGTTGTTCTTTTTGTTGTCCATCGTTATTGGTGAATACCCCCATTGTTATTGGTGTTAATACCCTCGCTAATCCAACCCATCAGCTGCTTTTTAAATGCTGCAAATGCAGCTTCGCTCTGTTGCTCGCCACTATCAAAGAGAGGATTTTTTACAAACCGTAGCACTGTGGCTGGTTGTTTATCGAGCAGAAGAATATGCTCGCCCAACTTCACTGCTTCCGACAAATTGTGGGTAGTGAATATAGTAGTAGGTCGATATTTCCTCCATAAATCTAGAAACAATTGCCGCGATGTATCAGCCGTAAGTATGTCTAGTGAAGAGAAAGGTTCGTCCATCAATAGAATATCGGCGTGTGATATAAATACACGGGCAAGGGCAATGCGTTGTCGTTGTCCTCCACTCAACTGAGATGGGTAGCGATTGAGCAAATCGGTCAATTCGAGTTTGGTTAATACATCGTTCATCTCATCTTGGTCAATCTTTATGTCCTTATTAATCTTTGAGGGAAGAAGGATGTTGTCTTTCACTTTCTTCCAAGCAAGCAACCCAAAGTTTTGGGGCACGTAGCCAAACGTTAGGCTAGTATTCTGTAGTTCACTACTCCCCATCAATATCTTGCCCTCGTAGTTTTTGATAATGCCGCTCAATACATTCAACAAGGTTGACTTGCCACAACCCGATGGACCAACAACAGTAAGTGTTTTCCCTTTTTCTAACGAAAAAGAGATATCTTGTAGCACCGAGGTATTGCCTAGGTTGACAGAAACATTATGGAGGGATAGTTTACCTGAACTCATAGAATATGTGACGATTATGGAATAAGACCCGCTGCAATTAATGTATTGATATCGAAGTCATCGGCAATAAGTTTTTTCTCTTTCAACCACTCCTCCACCTTTTGCAAATCCTTTTCTTGGGGCAACTGCGCTAATGTATAGTTGGGAAATTCAATTTTTGAAACAAGCCCAGATGGCACGCCTACTTCTTTTATCAACAAAGCCTCAAAAGCAGAGGCAGGTTGTGAGTTAATCAGCTCTATTGCTAAATTATAAGCACGATAAAAGCCCTTTATTGCCATCTCTTTTTCAACAATTGCCTTGTCAAGAAACGCAATTCCCGTAACACGCAAGTCCATATCTTTTATATCTACTATGTTTCTATTGTTTCCATCCAGAGCGATGGTGATAAATGGGTCGGGCAACATAGTTGCATCAATTTTGCCATTCCTCAACATCTCCAAACGAAGAGGTATCTTATTTATCTCTACTTTATCAACGCTGTTTAAAGCGATATTGGCTGCTTTCAAAACATAGTCGGTACAAAAATCGATAACTGTGTTGCGCGACACAGCCAAACGCTTGCCTTTTAAATCTTGAATGCTGTAAACTTCCGATGCTTCAGCTGCGACCAACACAAAAGAGCCATTGCATTGCGAAGTAACTCTCAGGTTTATTCCACCCGCACGTTGAATGGCAGCACCTGTGTAGTCTAAAATTGTACCATCTAAGATACCACTCTGAAAAGCGGCATCACGTTCATTGGCTGAGTAAAACTTGTTGATAGTAACGCTAACTCCCTCTTGCTCAAAGAAGCCATTCTCTTGCGCTACAGCCAAAGGCAGGTAGTCCATCGACGACATTACGCCAATACTCAGTTGAATGTTATCATCGCTCCCTGTTGTCTTGTTGCCTTTGTAGGTGCATGCCACCAAAAGTGTAGCGATGAGAAATGAAGAGAGTATATAATGTACTTTAATACGCATTGTGTCAATTGATTTGTAGCGAAACAGTGTGATGCTAGAACTAAGTTTCGAAGATAATTAAAAAAACTGGATATTTATTCCCTTATTCTCTTGGGCTTGCTAATTGAAAAAGCCACCTTGTAGGAAGTGGCTTTTAAATAGTGTTTGGTCTGTATATAATTAGACCTGTTTATTCTACAATCGTTACCCAACCATGCACATCTGGCTCATCGCCATACTGTATTGCACGAAGCTTGTCGTATAGTTTCTTAGAAACTGCTCCTGGTTGACCATCTTTGCAAAACTGGTAAGTTTTCTTTTCGGCTATATCGTCTATTCTTAATATTGGACTAATAACAGCGGCTGTTCCGCAAGCTCCAGCTTCTTCAAATGTAGTAAGTTCTTCGACAGGCACTGCACGTCGCTCAACTTTCATGCCAATATCTTCGGCAAGCTGCATAAGGCTTTTGTTTGTGATAGAAGGTAGGATGGAAGTTGACTTTGGAGTAATGTATGTATTGTCTTTTATGCCAAAAAAATTGGCAGGACCACATTCATCAATATATTTTTTATCCTTAGCGTCTAAATAAACCACAGCAGAGTAGCCCATCTTAGCTGCCTTTACACCCGATTGCATACTAGCCGCATAATTACCACCCACTTTGTAGGTTCCGGTTCCTAAAGGTGCTGCTCTATCAAATTCGCGCATGATAGCCATAGGTGTAGGCTTAAATCCCTCTTTGAAATAAGGACCTACTGGAGTAACAAATACTAGAAAAGTATATTCGGTTGCGGGAGACACGCCTACTTGAGCACTTGTACCAAAAAGTAGCGGACGAATGTATAGCGATGCACCACTTTCATAAGGCGGCACAAAACGTTCGTTTGCTTTAACAACCTTAATTATACACTCTTCAAATAGTTCAACAGGAAGTTCAGCCATCATAATTCCATTACAGGACTTTTGAAGTCGGAGTGCATTCTCGCGCATTCTAAACAGACGAACCTTCTTATCTTTTCCCCTAAAGGCTTTCATGCCCTCAAAAGCTTCTTGCCCATAGTGCAAGCAAGTAGCTGCCATATGAATGTTTAGAAACTCAGAAGTTTCTAGTTCGGGTGTACTCCATTGACCGTTACTATAGTGAGTACGTACATTGTAATCGGTCTTCATGTAACCGAAGGATAAGTGTGACCAGTTTACTGATTCCATCTTTATTTTTTTAGATTAGATATAAACAATAATATATTGAATAGATTAACTACAAATGTAAGATTAATTTCTCTAATTGTGGTTTATTTACAACTAAAATAACTAATTTCGTAATCCCAAAATGATAGACAAAGGAACCATAGATCGTATTCAGGATGCTGCACAGATTGTAGATGTAGTGTCAGATTTTGTTACACTCAAGAAAAGAGGCGTTAACTACATTGGCTTATGCCCGTTTCACGACGATAGAACCCCATCTTTTTCTGTTTCTCCCTCAAAAAATATTTGTAAATGCTTTGCTTGTGGCGAAGGTGGCAATGCTACCCACTTTATAATGAAGCATGAGCAGTTGACGTATTACGAGGCGTTGAAGTATCTTGCCAAGAAATACAATATCGAGGTGAGAGAAAGAGAACTTACCGATGAAGAGAAGATATTGGAAGGTGAGCGCGAAAGTATGTTTATCATAAATGATTATGCACGCACTTACTTCAAAAATATACTTCACGCCAGCCCTGAAGGTAAAAGCATAGGGCTATCGTATTTCAAAGAGCGTGGCTTTAGAGATGACATCATCAAGAAGTTCGAGTTGGGCTATGCCCTCGAACAACGCAATGCGTTTTCGTCAGAAGCTATGCGTTTGGGTTACAAGCAAGAACTGTTAGTTAAAACTGGACTTGTTGCAGGAGGAGAAAACAACAGTCCACTCTACGACAGGTTTCGTGGACGTGTAATCTTTCCTGTACATACACTGTCGGGCAAAGTAGTGGCTTTTGGAGGTCGCATTTTGCGCGAAGCAGACAGACTTGCTAAATATGTCAACTCTCCCGAAAGTCAAATATACTCTAAAAGTAGGGAGCTCTATGGATTGTATTTTGCAAAAAGAGCCATTGTAAAAGAAGACCGCTGCTTTATGGTAGAAGGATACACCGATGTGTTGTCTATGCATCAAGCAGGTATAGAGAATGTTGTATCCTCTTCAGGAACGGCACTCACTACGGGGCAAATAAGACTCATTCGCCGCTTTACTCCAAACATGACAGTTCTTTACGATGGCGATGACGCTGGGATAACGGCAGCACTCAGGGGAATTGATTTGCTATTGGAAGAGGGGCTTAATGTGAAAGTGGTTCTCCTGCCCAAGGGCGAAGACCCTGACTCGTTTGCACGCAAACAAAATGCAGAAAGCTTCAACCAATTTATTGCAGAGAATGAAGTGGACTTTATTCGCTTCAAAGCGCAGCTTTTACTCAACGAAACAAAAGATGACCCAGTAAAGAGAGCAGGGCTCATTGCTAACATTGTAGAGAGCATTGCACTTATACCCGATGGTATAAAACGTTCGGTGTATGTAAAGGATAGTGCTAATTTATTAGAGATAAGCGAAAAGCTCTTGATTCAAGAGGTGAATAAAATTCGTCTGCGAAAGTACGACCAAAGTAAACGACCCGTACTGTCAAGAGGCAATAGTCCATCAGATAGAGGAGTACAACAGTCAACCTCCTCAACAACAGAAACTCCAGATAGCAAAGAGGTCAATGTTGGCATGTCGCGCAAAAAGTTGCGCATAGATGTTATAGAACGACAGATTATCCGCTATATAGTGCGCTACGGAATGACTATGATTTTTCAACGTTTCGAGAAAAAAAAGCAAATAACAGGTAAACAATCTGCTGAAATAGACGTTTTGGTGGAGGAGGGCAGTAGTGTGATAGATTTTGTGCATTTCGATTTGGAACGCGACAATATAAAAATTACCAACCCCGTCTATGCTCAAATCTTTGAAGAGGCGTTCAGAGAATCTTCTAACAAGGATTTTCAACCTGCTAAGTATTTCATTTCGCATGCCGACGAAAATATAAGTAAACTGGCAACAGAAATGGTGAGCGACAAATATCAATTGAGTAAAATTCATGCTAAAGCATTGGGTGAAGACGACGACGATGGAAAATCGAGATTGCTTGAGGAAAACTCCCTTGAGGTATTAATACCACGAGCAACTACTGAATTGAAAAATGCTTATGTGATGGAACAGATAGCATTGGTAATGAAAAACATAAAAAAGGCACAGAAGAGAGATGATTTTGAAACCACCCTCAAGCTATTGGAAGAGAAGAAGAAACTAGAAGAGATAAAAAAGCTGCTGGCTAAAATGCTTGGTGAACAAGTAATCATTAAATATTAGAACGAATAAAGCTATAATCCTGTTTATAAATAAATTAACCCCCTTAACAATAATTCTTTATGCATTACGTAGAGACTAAAGATGTGGTAAAGCAATTTTCACAACATCTGGCACTAAACAAAGTTAGTATTCGTGTGCCAGAAGGTGCTGTTTTTGGTCTTCTTGGACCAAACGGTGCAGGCAAAACCACACTTATTCGTATCATCACACGTATCACTGCTCCAGATAGTGGCGAAGTGCTGCTAAATGGGAATCCACTAAACAGAGAAGATATCTACAAAATAGGATACTTGCCTGAAGAACGCGGGCTTTACAAAAAAATGAAGGTGGGTGAGCAAGCCATGTACCTAGCTCGGCTCAAAGGAATGTCGCGCGATGAAGCACACCGAGAGATAGTGAAATGGTTCAACAAGTTTGAAATCATGGGTTGGTACAATCGTAAGGTGGAAGAGCTTTCGAAGGGGATGCAACAAAAAGTGCAGTTTATATCTACCATCATTCACAATCCCGATTTGCTGATATTCGACGAGCCATTTAGTGGTTTCGATCCTGTGAATGCAGAGTTGATTAAACAAGAGATGCTAAAACTAAAAGCAGAAGGAAAAACCATTATTCTCTCTACTCACAACATGGAGTCGGTAGAAGCACTGTGCGACGAGATAGCACTGATCAACAAATCGGAGGTGGTGTTGCAGGGTAGTGTGTACAATCTACGCAACGAGCACAAGAAAGATATCTATAAATTCAGGTTGCTAACGCATGAGTTTACTAACGATGAGTTTAATTTGGATGTGCTTACAAGCGAAAGATACAACGAGTTTACCGATATACGGGTTAAGAAGCCACTAGATATGGACCAGTCTCAATTGATAACACTAATGCTAAACAAGTATAAGATAGCATCGTTTGAAGAAGAGCTGCCTACTATGAACGAAGTATTTATTGAAACCGTAACTAAGTAAAACAACCACCATATATATGAACCCATTAAAAATCATCATAGCACGCGAATACCTATCGCGCGTAACCAAGAAGTCTTTCATTCTGCTTACTATCTTCATGCCTTTTCTATTCACGGCATTGGTGTTTGTACCTTATTGGTTATCTACAGTAAAAGACTCGGGGATTCGCAAAATTGTTGTTATCGACGAGTCGGGAATCTATGCATCAGAGTTTGAAAGCACTGCTCACTACGAGTACGAGCTGTTAGGCACTGCCAGTGCTACCGACCAGCAGTCGCGTTTAGGAAAAGATGTCTATGCAATTTTGCATATAACCAACGACTTAAGCATAAAGCCAAAATCGGTTAGTCTGCTATCTGAAAAGCAAGCACCTATGGACTTGCTCCTCTCAATTGAAAGAAAACTATCCGAGAGGGTTGAAGAACAAAAGCTGGAAGCTCTATCTCACTCAGACAATGTTGACAGCAAAACTATTGCACTAGTGAGAGAGGTGATAGAATCGGATAATAGCATATCGCTCGCCACTATGAGATGGGGCGACGATGGCACTATATCCGAAACATCTACTATTGTAGCATCAATTGTGGGGGGAGGATTCACTTTTCTTATCTACATGTTTATCATGATTTATGGAAGCATGGTGATGCAGGCAGTGATGGAAGAAAAAAGAAGCCGCATTGTTGAGGTTATGATCTCTTCGGTAAAACCTGTCTATATGCTAATTGGTAAGATTATTGGGATAGGATTAGTTGGAATCACTCAATTAGTATTTTGGGGAATAATGATTGCTATACTCTTTACAGGAGTCTCGTTTTTTATGACCAACCCTGAACAAGCATCCCAAATGGCAGCAGCCAGTAGCGATATGGGTGCAATTGGAGGTTTCGACATCGAAGGGGCTTTGGCTTCCATTATGTCGGTAAATTGGTTCGAAATCGTTTTTTACTTTTTCATCTATTTCATTGGGGGCTTTGTTATGTTTGCATCCATATTCGCAACCATCGGTGCAGCCGTTGACAATGAGGAGGACACGCAGCAGTTTATGACACCCATTACCATCGTTATGCTTTTTGCTTTCTATGCAGGGTTTTATAGTATTAACAATCCCGATGGACCATTGGCATTTTGGTGTTCACTCATTCCTATCACCTCGCCCATTGTAATGATGGTACGTTTGCCATTTGGTGTTCCATTGTGGGAGAAATTGCTCTCTGTGGTGTTGCTCTATGGTTCGTTTATACTCACATCGATAATGGCGGCTAAAATTTACAGGGTAGGTATTTTGATGTATGGTAAGAAGCCTACTATTAAGGAGCTTGTAAAGTGGATGAGGTATAAATAATAGGTTTGTATTAATCATATAGAATCGGAATTAAAAACGGAGAATAAGAATGTTTTTGATTCCGATTTTTTTGTTTCTTATACCTCAATAGTGATATTCTAAGAAAATATATCCATAATAAGAACAAATAGTGTAACTTATTCGTTACATTTGTGCGATGAGAGAAATTGATATTACGGAAGAATGTCTTCAGTTTATTGACCAGCAAGGCGAAAGGACAGCTCTAAAGTTCTTTCAGCTAGTAGAAGTTATTGGTGAACTAAAGATTGTGCATTCTCATTTTTTGAAAAAGCTACATTCAACACAATTCTATGAATTGCGAATCAAAGCAGGAAACGAATATCGAATTATACTCTTCGCAATTGATCATCATAATTTTGCGGAATGTACAAAAGCTGTTTGCCTCTGCGGATTTCAAAAGAAATCTACAAAAGATTATAAAAAGGCTATTAAACAAGCCAACAGGTTATTAGAAGAATATTTAAAAGAAAAACAACAATGAATAAATCATTAAATGCAAACGATCTTATCGCTCAGCGATATGGAGAAGAAGGAACAAAGGAACGAGAGCAATTTAAAGAAAGTGCTTTTGCCTTTTATTTTGGTGAAATTATAAAGACCCGAAGAAAAGAATTGAATTTAAGTCAAGAAAAACTAGCTGAGAAAGTTGGTAAAAAAAGACCTTACATTTCTCGAATCGAAAATGGCGAAGATATTAAGTTATCTAACTTTGCGCTTATAGCTAATGCGCTAGGTTTAACAATAGAGTTGAAGGTGGAGTAGCGTATAGGGCAAATTGCTTATTGGAACGATCGGAGGCTTCGCACCTTAACGAGAGAATTCACTTCTGCGTGCCCCTCAATTCAAAACCTATTCTTCCACAACCGCTTCATCCACTCCACAATCTTATTTTCGGCAACATTGTTTTGTGGTTCCCAAAATTTTTTCTGTTTCAACTGTTCAGGAAAGAAGTTATCTTCTACAAAGTTGTTTTCGTAATCGTGTGCATATTTATAGTTCTTGCCATAGTCCAGTTCCTTCATCAGGGTTGTTGGAGCATTGCGCAAATGCATGGGCACAGGCAAATTGCCTGTTTCTCGTACCACAGCCATTGCCTTATTGATGGCTTCATAAGTAGAGTTGCTTTTGGGAGAAGTAGCTAGGTAAACGGTAGTTTGTGCTAACACAATGCGCCCTTCGGGCCAACCTATTTTGGTGAGCGTATCAAAGCAGGCGTTAGCTAATAGTAGCGCATTTGGATTTGCTAATCCAATATCTTCAGAGGCAGAAATAACCAACCTTCGTGCAATAAACTTAGGGTCTTCGCCGCCCTCTACCATCCGCGCCAACCAATAGATAGCCGCATCGGGATCGCTACCACGAATAGATTTGATAAAAGCCGATATAATATCGTAGTGCATTTCGCCACCTTTGTCGTAGGCAGCTGGGTTTTCTTGCAATCGCTCCGACACAATTTGATCGTCAATTACTATTTTATCGTCAACAGACGCCTCAACCACCAAATCGATAATATTGAGCAGTTTGCGTGCATCACCACCTGCAAACCTGAACAGAGCATTGGTCTCTTTTACTTCAATCTGTTTTTGTTGCAAAATATGATCTTTGGTCAGTGCTCTTTCCAACAAATTGGCTAAATCGTCCGTTTCCATCGACTTCAACACATACACTTGGCAACGTGACAACAGTGGACGAATCACCTCAAACGAAGGATTCTCTGTAGTTGCACCAATCAAGGTGATAGTACCAGTTTCTACAGCATGCAACAATGAATCTTGTTGCGATTTGCTGAAACGATGTATCTCATCAATAAATAAAATGGGTGCAGCACTGTTGAAAAAACGATTGCTTCCCGCTTTCTCAATCACATCGCGCACATCCTTCACACCCGAGTTGATGGCACTCAACTTATAAAAAGGTGCTTCCAGCACATTAGATATGATATTGGCAAGGGTAGTTTTGCCCACTCCAGGAGGTCCCCAGAATATAATGGAGGGTATCCGACCCGAATCTATCATTTTGCGCAATACCGATCCTTTGCCAACTAAGTGTTGTTGTCCAACGAAATCGTCTAATGTTTGTGGTCGCAAACGTTCTGCTAATGGTGAACTCATAGGTTAATTACTTTCATGCTGTTTACTACAAAGATACATAAATTTAGGTTGAATCTACGATTTATTACTCAGTGGAATATCGTGACAATCAAAAGTAACTGTTGATTTTTATACCTCTTGAGTGGAATAACGCTCCCATCTTTAGTTGTAGGTTTTTGTAATGTAAGAAGAAGGGAGATAGCTTTGGTAAATTATTTAAATATGTTTAATTAACGGGTGGCTGATTTGTCTGTTTTCAAGTGATTGCTTGACTCTTAGAAGAGCAAGATTTCAATTTCCTGTAGAAAATGGTACTTCTGCTCAATTTTTAGGCATATTTTTTTGTGGTGAGTTAAAACTGATTGTCCAGCGGTAATAAACTTTGTGGTAAAATAACTTTACAGCATTGCTAAGTTAAAGAAAAGAAAGTGGTGGTTGATGTTTACCCTCAATAATAGCAATATATTGTGGGAATTATAAAAAGTGAACAGCAACAATTGTAAAAAACTTTAGGAAATTGAGAGCCTAGTCATCAACAATTTTAAAAAACTGCAGGAAATTATAAAAAGAGGCTTCAACATATTACAATTACAGAGAGTTGTGCCGATGAAAACCAATCTATATCTGTTGGTTATTAGCAAGTTGTGCTTCACACAATTCTTTTTTAAGAATGCTGTTCACCCTTTATAAGCAACACAATGTGAAGTGTAGATTAAGATTGATGATGATAAAATGTGGCGAAGAAAAAAGAATGCGATAGGCACAAATATTAACACTAAGGTTAATATCTGCATAATTGCTCGTCTTCGTAGCTAACTTTATGTAGGGCTAATATTATATTCTCATTCAGTTATATTGTCAAAATTCATATGAAATAGACAGAATGTGGTGAATAATGCGGATTAGAACAATAGCTTATAACTGTTTGTTAAATAAGTATGAATCCATCCACTCGAACCTCATTTGAAATACAGTAAAAAGCAAGCTTTTTGAATAACAACATACAATGGAAAACACTGAAATAAAACAACTGATAAATAAAGAGATTGATAAAACTAAAAAGATAATCGAAATGTACAAAGAGGAGACAAAACCTCTTGCTCCTGATTGTGCAATAGATATTCTTTCTAGAAACGATGCAATGAACAATATGAGTGTCACCAACTCCTTGCTTCAGCAAGCAAAAGCAAAACTTGCGGCATTGGAGTTTAGGTTAACCAAAGTAGGCACTCCTGAATTTGGTAAATGTGTGCGTTGCAGAAAAGAGATTCCTATTGGAAGAATTTTGGTTCGTCCTGAGAGTTTGTATTGCATCGAATGTTCATATTAACTCAGCTTTCCATAATTACCTTCTTCTGTAAAATATTTACAAGGACAGATTAGATAATCACCCCACTCAATACCCCTCGCAATCTAATACATTATAACAATTTATGAATATTGTCATATTCATTAGAAATTACTTTGTTAACTTTGGAACTTTGATTTAAAAATGAATGTAATATATTTTGAAATTCGAACTACAACATACCGATAATTCATCCAATGCACGTGCTGGTCTTATTACCACAGATCACGGAGAGGTAGAGACACCTATATTTATGCCTGTCGGCACTGTTGGCAGTGTAAAGGCTGTGCAGATGTACGAACTGAAAGAAGATATTGAAGCCCAAATAATATTGGGCAACACCTATCATCTGTACTTGCGCCCAGGATTGGATATTTTACAAAAGGCTGGAGGATTACACAAATTCAACAGTTGGAACAAACCTATGTTGACAGACAGTGGTGGATTTCAAGTTTTCTCCCTGTCTGAGAATAGAAAGCTTACAGAAAAAGGGGCAGAATTTCGCTCCCATATTGATGGCTCGAAACACATCTTTACCCCCGAAAAGGTAATGGACATTCAGCGCATTATTGGTGCTGACATCATAATGGCTTTCGACGAATGTACACCAGGCGATGCAGACTTTGCTTACGCAAAAAACTCTTTAGAACTGACCGAGCGTTGGCTCGACCGTTGCATTACCCGCTTTGGAGAAACTGAAAGTCCCTATGGTTTCAATCAATCACTTTTCCCAATAGTACAAGGGTGTGTTTATCCCGAACTGAGAAAACGTGCTGCCGAAAACGTTGCTTCAAAAGAGGCAGATGGCAATGCCATTGGCGGACTGGCAGTAGGTGAGCCAAAAGAGAAGATGTTTGAAATGATTGAGATAGTAAATGAGATATTGCCTAAACAGAAACCTCGCTATCTAATGGGGGTGGGAACTCCAGCTGATTTGCTTGATGGTATAGAGCGTGGTGTGGATATGTTTGATTGTATTATGCCTACACGCGATGGTAGGAATGGTCGCATTTTCACCAAAAATGGTATTGTCAATATGCGCAATGCTAGGTGGAAAGATGATTTTTCGCCCATTGAAGAAGATGGAGCATCAGTTGTAGATAGGCTTTACAGCAAGGCGTATTTGCGACACCTTATGAATGCTAATGAGATTTTGGGATTGCAAATAGCATCTGTCCACAACTTGGCATTCTATATGTGGTTGGTAAAAGAGGCTCGCAAACAGATTATAGAAGGAACATTTTCGACATGGAAGCCTACAATGATGGAAAATATAACACGCCGATTGTAGATAAAAGACTGTATGAAGAATATATTTAAGCTAACTATATTAGACCGATACATTATAAAGAAGTTTTTGGGAACATTTGTTTTCTCAATAGTTCTTATTATATCTATATCGGTAGTCTTTGATATAAACGAAAAGATTGACAAGTTTATAACCAATAACGCAACGGTACACGAAATAATATTTGACTATTATCTCAACTTCATACCCTACTATGCCAACCTCTTTAGCCCGTTGTTCGTATTTATTGCTGTTATCTTTTTCACCTCTAAGTTGGCATCCAACTCCGAGATTATAGCCATCCTTTCTAATGGCATCAGTTTTAAACGCCTGTTGAAACCATATATGATTTCAGCCACAATCATTGCTCTTGTCACGTTTGTGTTTGGCAGTTACATCATTCCCCCATCCAATGTGAAGCGTGTTGATTTTGAAAATACTTATGTGAGGAAAAAGAGTGTTGACTATGCGTCGAAAATTCAGATGCAAGCTGCACCTGGTGTAATAGCCTATTTTGGCAGCTACGACAATGCTAGCAAAACTGGATATAGCTTCTCATTGGACAAGTTTGATGGTAATCGTCTTGAATCGCGCCTCACAGCAAACAAAATTGAGTACGATTCTGCTTATCATTGGACAATAAAGAACTATCAAATTAGAAATTTTGAAGGGTTGGAAGAGACCATTACCGCAGGCGAGTCTATTGACACTACCCTATATATTACACCGCGTGATTTTTTGATTTCTGAAACTGATCATCAACTAATGACTACACCTGGGTTAGCTAAATTTATAAAAAGTCAGAGACAAAGGGGAATAGGCAATATACAGGCTTTTGAAATTGAATACCATAATAGGTTTGCGTCTATTATGTCGGCATTTATTCTAACCCTGATAGGGGCATCACTTTCTGCTAGAAAAGTGAAAGGAGGAATGGGTTTAAACATTGGAATAGGTCTTGCATTAAGCATGGGCTACATTCTGTTTATGACCATTAGTGCTACCTTTGCAGTATCGGGATTGGTAAGCCCAATTATAGCAGCATGGATTCCGAATTTTCTTTTTTCAATTATAGCTTTGTTTTTATATACCAAAGCACCGAACTAGCTGTTTTGAAGTGCAAAGGCAAACACTTTGCTATGAGTGGTTTTTTATTAGTTAAGACTTACCACAAAGCGGTGCATACATAAAGAGAAACGAAGTTTGAAAATGAACTTCTAAGAAGAGATTAAAACTTATGAAAGCAATAAATACATTACTTATCTTACTATTGAGTTGCACAATAGCAACAGCTCAAACTAAATATCCAAACGTAGTAATTTCTACCAACTATGGCGACATGACAGTTATGCTCTACGATGAGACACCTCGTCACGCCGAATATTTCTTGGACTTAGTGAAAAAAGGATATTTTGACGGCACGCTTTTTCAGAGAGTTATCAAAGAATTTATGATTCAGGGTGGTGCTCAAGACACACGCAATGCTCCTGCAGGAGCTAGGGTAGGTAGTGGCAACACTACAATGGAGATTATGCCTGAATTCAATAAAAAATATTTCCACAAAAAAGGTGTTCTATCTGCTCCACGACGTGGAGACAATGAAAATCCACAAAGGAAATCAGACATGTCTCAAATATTTATTGTGCATGGCAAAGTGCTCACCGAGGGCAGACTCGACTCTTTGGAGATGGCTGTGAATGTTCCTATCAAAAATGCAGCAACACGCAAATACTATATACCTTACAAAGAACAATTAGCGGAACTAAAAGCTAATGATCCGCAAGCATTCAACGACCGATTGGATGAAATTATGTTTCAAATTGATTCTGCATTCAATGCATCGCCCGATAAATTCTTCTTCGACCCTGAAGAGAAGTTGGCTTATAGCACTATTGGTGGTGCACGCCATCTTAATATGGAATATACCGCTTATGGCGAGGTGATAGATGGCTTAGAGGTGATTGATAAAATCGCCAACCTAGAAGTGGATGCCAACGACAGACCACGCCAAGATGCCAAAATGATTAAGGTGTATATCAAAAACTAAAAACAATATGAGTAAATTTCAGGATTTATTAATACAACGACGAAGTATTCGAAAATATACAGAAGACCTGTTACAACCAGAAGAAACAGAAATGATTTTGAAGGCTGCACTGCTTTCACCTACTTCAAAAAACAGCCACTCGTGGCAATTTGTAGTGGTGGAAGACAAAGAGATGCTACAAAAATTAGCCAATTGCAAACCACATGGCAGCAATTTTGTTGCAAATTGTGCCCTAGCAATAGTAGTGTTGGGCAATCCTCTTGTGAGCGATGTGTGGATAGAAGACGCTTCAATAGCGAGCTTTGCCATGCAGTTGCAAGCAGAAGATATTGGTGTTGGTAGCTGCTGGGTGCAAGTGCGTGAACGCCAATTCGACGAGAATATAACAGCAGCAGACTATGTGCGCAATGCTCTTGAAATACCGATGCCCTACGAAGTGCTCTCAATTATTGCATTTGGTAAAAAAGAAAAAGAGCGCAAGCCTAACGATGTAGAAGCTTTGCTTTGGGAGAATGTGCATATAGGTGAGTTTAAATCATAGCTTTTGCATATACTTGTGGTCAAACTAACAGGAATTGGATTGATAGGTTATCCAGATATTGCATTAAATGGTACAACAATCTCACACTGCAAGCTTTCCCACTAGTAGTGATGGTTGTAGGAGTAACGTTGATGTCTCTTGCAAAGCAAAAATAGGATTGGATCATCGGCGTAGCTTTGTGTTTTACTTAAACTTTCAGTTAATTCAGAATAATAACAGGTCACACTGACGGAGCTAAAATGGAGCTTAGTAAACAATCATTCTATAAATATAGACCCATAAGGGTATTATATGTAAAGTGTCATAGTTAGTTTATGGAAGAAAAGGCAAATATCACGTTACTCTTGTTTTTGAAAGCCTTGTCTTTGCTCCTTTCTTATCTAAGACTTAAAACAGGGGGCAGGCACTAGTTATAGTAAAGAACAGCTTATGAAATATTATACAAATCAACACTCCGTAGGAGTCGAACTGTCTGTAGTAAACGTTCACCCTCACCAACTCAAGCACTGTAGGTGCGAACTGTAAAATAGTCAAAGCAAGATAGTTTATAAATTGCACATTAATAAGACAAACATAAACTTTTTGATGTGACCCATTAAAAATTTAAGACAACAAACAACAAGAACGATAATTATGAGTAGCATAGATTTTGATCTTACTAGAATAAAAACTTTTGTATTTGATATAGATGGAGTGCTTTCCTCACAAACCATTTCACTATCACCCGATGGTGAACCCTTGCGCACTATTAACATTCACGATGGATATGCTATCAATCTTGCTGTTAAGAGTGGATATGGCGTTGCCATCATCACAGGAGGCAATTCGCAGGGTGTACACGTAAGATACAGCGCACTTGGGGTGAAACATATATATATGAAGTCGAGTGTGAAAATTAAAGACTTCCAACACCTGCTCGAAAACAGTGATTATAAAGCAGAAGAGATGGTATATGTAGGAGACGACATTCCCGACTATGAAGTAATGCAACAAGTAGCTTTGCCTATTGCTCCCGCCGATGCAGCACCCGAAATTAAAAATATTGCAAAATACATATCCCCAAAAAAAGGTGGGCATGGAGTAGCAAGAGATATTATAGAGCAAGTTTTGCGTGCCCAAGGCAACTGGATGCACGAAGATGCTTTTGGTTGGTGAAAGCAACTCAGTATTTTCAGGGGCTCCCAAATGCAGAACCTACATAAATAATTAACACAAGTAAATTTGATGTGAAGAAAAAGAGAAGTATTTTTATATTCAAACTCGAAAACTAAATTAGATAATGGCAAAAATAAAAGGTCACGTAACAGTAAATGTGCAGCGATGCAAAGGATGCTCTTTGTGCATTGAATCATGTCCGAGTGATGTGTTAAGTCTGAATCCACACGAAGTGAATGAACGCGGATATCACTATGTTTATATGAAAAATCCTGATAATTGCATTGGATGTGCTAACTGTGGACTTGTATGCCCCGATGGTGTATTGACAGTCTATCGAAAAAAGGTAGAGAAATAAAGTTCATTCATTCTTTTTAATTATTCAAAAAATTTAAAACTACACATATATTATGTCAGAAGAAATTACTTTGATGAAAGGCAACGAAGCCATTGCTCATGCTGCCATTCGATATGGCACAGATGGCTATTTTGGCTACCCTATAACTCCTCAATCAGAAATATTAGAGACACTCATGCAAGAAGCTCCTTGGGACACTACCGGCATGGTGGTGCTGCAAGCAGAAAGTGAAGTGGCAGCAATAAATATGGTGTATGGTGGAGCAGGATGTGGAAAAGCATCCATGACCTCATCGTCGAGCCCAGGAATGAGCCTTAAACAAGAGGGTATATCTTATATAGCTGGTGCCGAATTGCCTTGCCTACTTGTAAATGTTATGCGTGGAGGTCCAGGGCTGGGTACTATTCAACCATCGCAAGCCGATTACTTCCAAACCGTAAAGGGAGGAGGTCATGGCGACTATAAATTGATTACACTAGCACCCAATTCTGTTCAAGAAATGGCTGACTTTGTGGCACTAGGATTCGATTTGGCTTTTAAGTATCGCAACCCCGCCATCATTCTCTCTGATGGAGTAATTGGGCAGATGATGGAGAAGGTGATACTGCCAGAGTATAGACCTCGACGTACCGAAGAGCAAATACGCCAACAGTGCCCTTGGGCAACATTGGGGAAGCCTGCATCGCGCGAACCTAATATTATAACATCGCTTGAGCTTGATGCCAATGCAATGGAGGAAAACAATATACGCTTTCAAGCTAAATATGCAGAAATAGAGAAAAACGAAGTTCGTTTTGAAGAGATCAATTGCGAAGATGCCGACTATTTATTGGTAGCCTTTGGTTCTATAGCACGTATCTGTTTGAAAACCATTGAGCTTGCACGAGAAGAAGGACTGAAAGTGGGGCTATTGCGCCCTATCACATTGTGGCCCTTCCCAAGCGAAGCACTAAGCAAATATGCCGATAAAGTGAAGGGGATGCTAACAGTTGAAATGAATGCAGGTCAAATGGTGGAGGATGTTCGCTTAGCTGTTAATGGAAAAGTTAAAGTGGAGTTTTACGGACGCTTAGGAGGTATAGTCCCCACACCCGACAAAGTATTGGAAGCTTTGAAAGAAAAAGTTGTTCAGAAATAACATTAATATAAAAACAAGCTAGCTCTTTATGAATAAAAAGGTGAGAAAAGTAATTTTAATTTTGTTTTTTGTATCAGTTGTAGCAACTCTTATAACTTACTTTGCAACTGATAAAGATATGATTTCTACTTGGATTGCAGGAGGGGTTGCTGGTATGTTCTATATTATGTATCGATTTTCTAAATAACACCAGTTTTATAAACAAGCAATAAATAACAAAGAATATGAATACCGAATCAATTATAAGTCCCGAAAACTTGGTTTATGCCAAACCAGAACTAATGAACGACGCCTACATGCACTATTGCCCTGGCTGTTCGCATGGAGTAGTGCACAAGCTAATTGCAGAAGTAATTAAAGATATGGGTATAGAAGAGATAACCATTGGTATTGCACCAGTTGGTTGTGCTGTATTTGCCTATAAATATTTAGATATAGATTGGCAAGAAGCTGCCCATGGTCGTGCTCCTGCTTTGGCTACTGCAGCAAAACGTTTGATGCCCGACAAAATGGTGTTTACTTACCAAGGCGATGGTGATCTTGCTGCTATTGGAACTGCAGAAACAATACATGCAGCCAATAGAGGTGAAAACATAGCCATCATTTTCATAAACAATGGAATATATGGAATGACTGGTGGACAGATGGCTCCCACCACATTGCCCAACATGAAAACATCTACTAGTCCATTAGGGCGTAACACGCAAACAATGGGTAATCCATTAAAAATTCTAGATTTGGTATCGCTCTTAGATGGTGTTTGCTTGGCAACACGCCAAGCTGTGCATACAGCCGCAGCAGTTAGAAGAACCAAAAGAATGATACGCAAAGCTTTTGAAAACTCAATAGCTGGCAAAGGTACTTCTATTGTAGAGGTTGTTTCTACTTGTAGTTCGGGTTGGAAAATGACTCCTGTGCAAGCAAATAAATGGATGGTAGATAATATGTTTCCTGCATATCCATTGGGTGATATTAAAAACGTGTAATTTAAGTACGATAAAATAAAAGATATGATACAAGAAATTGTGATTGCAGGTTTTGGAGGTCAAGGTGTATTATCAATGGGGATGATTTTGGCATACTCCGGAATTATGGAAGGGAAAGAGGTTTCGTGGTTTCCTGCTTACGGACCCGAACAAAGAGGAGGTACAGCCAATGTAACTGTAATTTTAAGCGATGAGCAAATTAGCTCGCCAGTACTTAATAGTTACGATGTGGCTATCGTGTTGAATCAACCTTCGCTTGAGAAATTCGAAAAAATGGTGAAACCAGGGGGAATCCTGATTTATGATACCGAGGGTATTCAAAATCCACCAACTCGCTCAGACATCAATGTGTATAAAATAGATGCAATGGACGAAGCCACAAAAATGGAGAATGCCAAAGTATTCAACATGATTGTATTGGGCGGCTTGCTCAAAACATCACCTATGGTAAAACTAGAAAATGTGATTAAAGGCTTGAAGAAAACATTGCCCGAACGTCATCACAAACTTATACCTATGAACGAAAAAGCTATTCTAAGAGGGATGGAGATAATTGAG
>CAZUHZ010000009.1:0-23897 GCA_964620895.1 uncultured Dysgonomonadaceae bacterium
TTATCGCTGTGTTTAAAAAATAAATTACT
The DNA here is from genome assembly GCA_964620895.1 of uncultured Dysgonomonadaceae bacterium. Taxonomy (GTDB): domain Bacteria; phylum Bacteroidota; class Bacteroidia; order Bacteroidales; family Dysgonomonadaceae; genus UBA2632. The sequence goes on from CAZUHZ010000009.1 coordinate 30, forward strand.
CAGAACACATAATATTGCAGGTGATCACAGCTACATTGGAGCTAAAAACGTGAATAATATGGGTGAAAACACTAATTGTAGCTATATATTTGAAGTTTACCATCGTATTATTTGGAATATCAAATTTGCTTTACTATCTTTGCACCCTCAAATAAAGAGAAACATATCGCGGAGTGGAGCAGCTGGTAGCTCGTTGGGCTCATAACCCAAAGGTCATAGGTTCAAATCCTATCTCCGCAACTAAATTAAAAGATCGAAAACAATTTCGATCTTTTTTTGTTTAAGGTAGTTGTTAGAGTCGGCTAAAAAACAATAATGTACTGGAAATGAGCAGCACGCATTTTTTTAGCTCATTTCTTTTGTGTTAATTTGCGCCTCAATAAAAAAAGAGCGCTCACAAAAGCATTCTTAAACATTCAATTATGAGATTATATTTAGTATCTTTCTTTATTATGATGAGTACTTTGGGCTTTGCTCAGAAAAGCGTAAAAGCTTCTTATTATCACAGTAAATTTGAAGGACGACGTACTTCCAGCGGAAGTATATACAGAGCAGACAGCTTAACATGTGCTCACAAGACCCTCCCATTCGGGACGCGTTTAAAAGTAGAAAACCCCACTAACAATAGCTTTGTTATAGTAAAAGTGACCGATAGAGGTCCTTTCATTAGAGGCAGAGAAATAGATTTATCGTATGCTGCAGCAGAGCGTATAGGTATGATTCATGAAGGAGTAGCAGAAGTAGAGGTAACACGGCTACGCAAGTTTGAGTTCACACCTCCTATTAGATTCGACAAAAAAGGAATGTTTCTGGTAGTAAAAGATCCTCACAGTGCCTATGATGCTAATTATGATATAGATAAAGTACTGTACACGCAAAAGTAAAAGGCTGTTTTTTTTGTAGATACAAGCAATAGCTACTGCTCGAGGCAGGTTTCTGAAAGCTCACCCAATTTCTCCTTACTTCGGCACTTTTATTTGTGGTGGTTTTATAATCATTTTCAATTTAAGATAGATGCATTTTCTATGACACCGTTTTGGGTGTCATAGCGGTTGATGCAAGTGAGATAATAAGATATTGTGGGTGGAGGCAAACCCTGCCCCTACTTTGCGTGGCGATGATAATGTGCAAAACATTCAATCTTGCCGGTTGTAGGGGCGATTCCCTTGCGGTCGTCCTTTAACTCCACCACCATGCCCTTTTTTCAACTCAACCACTACTCCACTTTTTTTCATTCACCACCACACCACTTTATAACTCACCTCATCCAATTTTTTATTAGGATTGTTCTGTGATAGTAAAAACATATTTCATCAGAGTCTGTCCTGTGAAATCTATAGTGTTTCGGGTTTAGGTTTTGATGTTTGTGCTGTTTACTGAACTGTAGGTATGGGCAGTTTCCTCTTTATCGATTCTTTTAAGCAAACCAATGTTTCGGTGCGTGCCAAGCCCAGGGGCATTATTTTTTCTTGAATAAACTGCAACAGCTTTTGATTGTTTTGTGCATACACTTTAATCAGCAAATCATACTTGCCAGTAGTGTAGTAGCACTCTACCACTTGTGGGACCTGCTCGAGGGCTTTCACAATTTCGTCGTAACTATCGGGATGCGACAAAAACAAACCAATATAAGCACAAGTAGAATAGCCCATTTTCTCTGCATCGACTATAAACTCTGATCCTTTTAAGACACCAGCTTTTGTGAGTTTTTGTACGCGCTGATGTATGGCTGCGCCCGAAACGTTGCACTCTCTTGCAACTTCCAAAAAGGGAATGCGTGCATTGTTCACAATAAGTTTTAAGATTTTTCCGTCCAGCTCGTCTAATTCATGGTGACTCATATCAATGATTTTTAATGTATGACAAAAAATATATTACAAAAATAACAATTTATTTGTGTTAATTGTTACAATAGTGGTAATTAACGTTGACTTTCTAGTTTTATTAAGGGCAAGAGTGCAAACATTGCGGTGGATGCACGCAGTGCCTCATCGTCAATTAAGAAAGTGGATGTATGTAGCTTGCCCTGTATATGAGCTCCTGCCACGCCAAAACGATAATAACAGCCTTTATATTTCTCTGTAAAGAAACCAAAGTCGTCGGCAGTCATGCGTTTTGGAAATTCGCCCACATTATCCTCCCCCAGCAATTTAATTGCTATCTCTTTCACTTGTTCTGTAATATCGTGACTGCTAATAGTGCATGGATATCCTTCAGGAATGATTACCTCGCAACTACAACCATAAGCAGTAGCAGTAGATGTGGCTATTTGTGGAATAATAGCAAGCATTTGTTGCCGCTCCTCTTCGTTCATACATCGCAACGACCCTGCCAGAATAACCTCGCTGGGTATCACATTGGTGGCTCCATCGGCAATAAACCGTCCAAATGATAATACCATTGGGTTGAATGGATTGCGACGTCGGCTCACTATTTGTTGCATGGCAACAATAATATTTGATGCAGCAAGCACAGTGTCGTTCAACTCATGAGGCAATGCTCCATGCCCTCCCTGCCCTCTCACTTTTATATGCACTTCGTCTGCCGATGCCATTATCACTCCCGATTGGAAGGCAATCTTGCCAGCTGGCAAATCAATGTAGGCATGTTGCTTTGCAATAAACTCGGGAGTGTAACCTCTAAAGACTCCGTCTTTCAACATTTGATAAGCACCACTGGGCGATTGCTCCTCGGCTGGTTGGAAAACAAACAAGACAGTGCCCCCAAAATTCTTTTTATGTTTGTTTATCAACTTTGCTGCTCCCATCAATGAAGCAACTTGTGCATCGTGCCCACAAGCATGCATCACTTTCTTGTTGATTGATTTGTAGGCTACATTATTCTCTTCATCGATAGGCAATGCATCCATATCGGCACACAAAGCAATAGCTCTATCCGAATGGAAAGCTTCACCCTTCACTTTTGCCAAAACACCATATCCTCCAATATTATTCCGATAAGATATGCCTTCGGCATCAAGAAAACGAGCAATATATTCACTTGTCTCTTTTTCTTGATAAGAGAGTTCTGGATGTTGATGCAAATGGTGATAATGCTTTACCACTTCTGAGAATATTTCATCAACCTCTTGTTTAATCACATTTATAAGGCTCATATCCAAAACATTTGCATCAAATATAAACATCTTGTGCAGCAACACTGCAACACAACATGCTACAAAAAAAGAGTTTAATCCAATTTGTGTATCACCAATCCTGACCTCAATTTAGGCTCAAACCAAGTGGTTTTAGGTGGCATTATGTTGCCCGTATCGGCAATGGTCATCAACTGCTTCATCGAAACAGGATAAAGTGCCATAGCAAAAGCCATCTCCCCGCTATCCACGCGCTTCTTCAGCTCGCCAAGTCCTCTTATACCCCCCACAAAATCTATACGGGTATCGGTTCTAAGGTCTTTTATGCCAAGTATCTCATCCAATATCAGATTGGATGTGATGGTTACATCTAGCTGCTCTATGGGGTCGTTGTCGTTGTACGTTCCAGGCTTTGCCGTTAAGTTATAACCTTTACCATCCACATAGATAGAGAAATTGTGCAATGCTGTTGGTCTTACTATATCTGATGCTGTTGGTTGAATTTCAAAGTTTTTCTCCAATTTTTTCAGAAGTTCTTCAGGAGTTAGTCCGTTCAAGTCTTTCACTACCCGATTGTAATCAATAATAGTCAATTGATTGTCGGGAAAACAGACTGCCATAAAGTAGTTATACTCTTCACTGCCTGTATGATTTGGATTTTGCTTGGCTTTCTCGGCTCCCACCAAAGCTGCGGCAGCAGAACGATGATGCCCATCGGCAATGTACATAGCTGGGAAAGTTGCAAACACTTCGGTTATTTTGTCAATATCGGCTTTACTATCAATGAGCCAAAAGTGATGTCCTACTCCATCTTCCGAAACAAAGTCGTATTCAGCCTCTTGTTCAATCACTCTATCAACAATTTTGTTTATCTCATCGCTCTCGGGATAAGAGTAAAACACAGGTTCTATATTGGCATTGTTTACACGAACATGCTTCATGCGGTCTTCCTCTTTGTCTTTGCGCGTCAATTCGTGTTTTTTTATTTTACCACTCATATAATCCTCGACGTGAGCGCAAACCACCAATCCATATTGTGTTTTTTGGTTCATTGTTTGTGCGTAGATGTAATACATCTCTTCTTCGTCTTGCACCAACCAGCCTTCGCGTTGGAACATCGTAAAATTCTCTACCGCCTTTTCATATACATCCTCATCATGTTCGTCTTTTCCAATAGGAAAATCAATTTCGGGTTTAATGATTCGATACAACGATTTCTCATTGTCGCCAGCTTCTGCACGAGCCTCTTCAGAATTCAACACATCGTAGGGACGTGATGCAACTTGCGATACATATTTTTTGGGTGGACGAACTCCACGGAATGGTTTAATTACTGCCATAGTTTAAAAATTATTGTTTGATAATAATATAATCATGAAGGTGTTTCTTTTGTAATAAACATTGCCTACTATTGAATAAAGTAGCCATTACACAAAAATACATATTTTTTAGGACAATAAGTTATGAGCAAGAAAATAATTGTTGAAAAAGGAGGTAAAATTATCGATGCTATCGTTGCAGAAAAATTGTTGCCACTGAAAGATGGAAGCTAAATATAGTTGCACAACAGTTTTTTAAACTATTGACTCTGCCAAACGTTTATATACCAACAAGGAACGCCAAAAACTTCACAGAGTAGGCACTATTTAATACAATCAATTAAATTATGAACAACTTATTTTTTAAACGAATTAAACAATCAGTAAAACATTGGTATCTCCATCTTATCATCGGGCTTATTTTTATAGCCGTTGGCATTTGGGTTTTCGCATCACCCACTCAATCATATACTGCACTCACAATCGTGTTTAGCATATCTTTTCTTGTTTCGGGTATCATGGAGATATTTTTCGCTACCTCCAACAGAAAAGTATTGGAAAATTGGGGCTGGACATTAGCTTTGGGCATTTTCACCGCCTTGGTAGGCGTGATGCTATTATCAAACCTAGCAATCTCAGCTTTAACACTTGCTCTATATGTTGGCTTCATGCTCATGATTCATTCATTTTGGGCAATTGGTTCGGCTTTCGATTTGAAAGATTATGGAATGAAAGGCTGGGGAGTATCGTTATTTATTGGAATAGTAGGCGTTCTTTTTGCGATGTTGCTTATAGTAAGACCTGCCATTAGTGGCATGACATTGGTTGTTTGGACAGGACTTGCGCTTATTGCAAGTGGGACTTTCAATCTCTTTTTGTCTAACAAGATGAGAAAGATACACAAAAACTGGGATAATATTACTGCTGCAACCAAAGCAAGGCTAGAAGAAGCCCAAGCACTCTTTTTAGAAGAGTACAGATCGAGGCAATCGCAACTGTAAGCACCCACAAACACATTAAGGTAAACTATAAACAGTTTGAATCAGAAGTTTTTTTACAATATATTTGTAAGGCAATTGATTCAAACTGTTTTTTATTGAGAGATATATAAGCAACAAGCCAATGCCTACCTACATTATAATACTCTACGCCCTAGTTGTAGCCATAGTATGCATAAACATACTAATGAACTCCGACACACCTAGCAAAGCACTAGGATACCTCCTAATTGTGATTTCGTTTCCAATAGTTGGGATAATTATATATTTAAGTGTAGGCTTGAATTATAGAAAAAAGGAACTCTATCGGAAAAAACTAAAAATTGACGAGCAGGAGTACCCTAAACTAGAAGATGAAGCTACAGCTCTATCTCACAACACCTTATCGGAAAACAAAGATAAGATAGGACACTTCTATCAACTTGCCTCTTTTTCGAGAGATAAAAGCTTCACATCCAACAATAACAGCGCTACCATATTGGTAAATGGCGAGATGAAGTTTCCCGATGTATTTGAAAGTTTACGCCGCGCAAAACATCACATTCATATCGAATACTATATTTATGAAAACGATGCGATTGGCAATGAGCTCGCCCAAATACTTATAGAAAAAGCCCAAGAGGGTGTCGAGGTAAGGTTTATATATGATGACTTTGGCAGTAGTGGCATTCGCAAAAACATAGCCCATCAGTTAAGAGAAGCCGGAGTAGAGGCATACCCATTTTACAAAATAAAATTAATTATGCTTGCCAACAGAATGAACTATCGCAACCATCGAAAGATTATTGTAGTGGATGGCACAATAGGCTACGTTGGCGGCATCAACGTTTCTGACGAATACATCAACAATGACAAAGAAGACAAACTATATTGGCGCGATACACATCTAAAGATTGTGGGAACTTCAGTTTTCAATCTTCAAACTATTTTTCTTGCAGATTGGAATTTTTGTGCCAACCAAAAAATCCGCTATTCAAGCAATTACTTTCCAGTGATAAGCGAAACCAAGCACTATGGCAACCATTTGGTGCAAATTATATCGAGTGGTCCCGACTCTAAACATCCCAAAATAAAATACACGCTCATTCAAGCCATACTTTCTGCAAAAAAAGAAATCTGTATTACCACCCCCTATTTCATTCCCGACAGATCGTTCCTAGATGCTATAAAGATAGCTGCTTTGAGTGGTATTGAGGTGAAATTATTATTGCCTACTAAGTCTGATTCGGTTGTTGTAAATACCACCTCACAATCCAATTTTCAAGAGTTGCTAGATGTTGGCGTAAAAATATATACGTACAACAAAGGGTTTATCCACGCCAAAACTATGGTGTGCGACCAAAAAGTGGCAATTATTGGAACTGCCAACTTCGACAACAGAAGCTTCGATCTTAACTTCGAGATAAATGCCATTGTATATAATGAGCAGATTGCGAATGAGCTAAGAGATTTATTTGAAAAAGACCTCGCCTTTTCCACGCTAATACTGTCGGAGCAATGGGCTAAACGACGATGGTACAGAAAGGTGACAGAGAAGGTGCTGCATTTATTCTCTTCGTTGATGTAACACCAAAGCTGGACGCTACCCGTTTAGAAGCATGATAAAGCGCCTAGAATATCGAAGCAGCACACACTCCAATCAAAAAACACTTAATTGGCAATTGTTTTTATCTTCAAAAATAAGAGTATCCCATAATGTTTTGTATTTTTGTAATAGACACAAATTAGGCGATGAAAAAAGATATTTTGTTTGGCTCAAAACAAACGCGAACATTTACTCATTTCATTGTACAAACTATAATTATCTCAATATATGAATTACTCTAAAAACTTTGATGCTCTAAAGGAGCTCCTCTCATCGTCATCAGAAACATATAGAGGTTTTGACTCAATAGAATTGCATCATTTAGATTTCAAATCGGCATCGTTTGACATCTTACCTGGTGTAGAAGAGTATAAGTGCGATATACACGGTGTGAAATATAAGGAAGAGTTTTCATTTTATACTGAAATTGGCACAATAGACGAGAATGTGCATATCAAAGATATTTTTGTAAAAGAGAACCAACGTTTCGAGTATCAGGTAATAAAACCAAAAGGAGTAGATAGAGCAAAGAAAGCTGTTTTTCTGTTTCATGGTTTCAACGAAAAAGATTGGAGCAAATACCTACCTTGGGCTAAAGCCATTGCTGATGGCACTGGCAGTGCTGTCATTCTTTTTCCAATTGCATTTCACATGCAACGTGCACCAAAGCACTGGAGCAACATGAGACAAATGTACAGACTGAGTGAACACAGAAAAGAAAGATTCCCCAATATTGTAAAATCAACCCTATCAAACGTTGCTATCAGCATGCGATTGCATGCTATGCCTCAACGCTTTATATGGTCGGGGTTGCAAACATACTACGATGTGTTGCAAGTAATCACAGATATCAAACAGGGCAACAACAAACACCTACACAAAGATGCCACTTTCGATATATTTGCCTACTCTATTGGTGGTTTTCTAGCACAGATATTGAAATTTACCAATTACAACAACTACTTCGATAAAACTAAAGTATGTCTGTTTTGTAGCGGTGCTACATTCAACAGACTCTCCTCGGTATCTAAATTTATCTTAGACAGCGAAGCAAATGTAGCACTGTACTCTTATTTGGTGGAGCACTTCGACAAGATATTGGAAAAAGACGACCTACTGAATCACTATATAAAAGAAGACCATTTGGAGGGAAAAACCTTTTATGCGATGCTCGACTACCAAAAGATGCGACCCTTTAGAGAGAGTCTATTAAAAAAGTATGAACAACAAATTTATGCCATCACGCTTACCAAAGACGAAGTGTTTCCATCGTTCGAAGTAGTCAACACCCTAAAAGGAGCTTACCGCGATATCAATATCCAATTGGATGAAATAGATTTTGAATACGACTACATACACGAAAACCCCTTCCCATCCAACGCTACCAACCCAAAACAAATAGACGAAAGTTTTGAAATGGTATTCAATAAAGTATGCAACTTTTTAAACAGAACCCCAAAACAATGAAACTAAACCACATAGCACTAACTATAGAAAGCAAAGAAGAGCTCAAAGACTTTTATCAGAATATTTTAGGCTTCAAATTGGAATATGAATACGACATAGACGCCCACCTTGCCGACACCATTTTTGGAGTTAGCAAAAAGACAGAGGTATTCAGATACAGCAAAGACGATTTACACCTTGAGTTTTTTGTTTCAGATAAAAAAACAAATCCTGTTTTCACCCATATTGGTGTTGATGTTGAAGACCGAGAAGCAATTGCTACAAAGTGCAAGAAAGCAGGATACAAGGTGACAAGAGTAGAACGCAGCCATAAATACGACCTTCTATTTGTGAGCGATAAAGCAGGAAATAAATTTGAACTAAAAAACTGGTAATCATGTATAAATATCTTTTCGGACCCGTCCCTTCAAGACGATTGGGCATGTCGTTGGGAATAGACTTAGTGCCTAAAAAAGTATGCTCATTAAACTGCGTTTACTGCGAAGTGGGCGAGACCACAAAGCTCACCAACGACAGGATGGAGTATGTGAAATACGACAAAATCATCGACGAGCTACACCATTTCATGAGCAGCAAGCCCAACATAGATTATATTACCTTCTCGGGCTATGGCGAGCCCACCCTCAACAGTAGAATAGGAGACGTGTTGCGATACGTTAAGCAAAACTACCCCGATGTAAAAAGCGCCATTCTGACCAGTGGCACATTGCTCTCTTCACCACAAGTGAGAAGGGAGATACTTGAAGCTGATGTGATACTCCCCTCGCTAGATGCTGCCACTCAATCGGTTTTCGAGAAAATCAACCGCCCCACACCTCAACTAACCATTGATACCTATATCGAAGGGTTGATTGATTTTAGAAAAGAGTATAAAGGAGAAATTTGGCTCGAAGTATTCTTATTGAAAGGTTACAACGACTCGCCCGAAGAGTTGGATTTAATCAAAAAAGCTATTCTAAAGATACAGCCCAATAGCGTGCAGCTGAACACATTAGACCGTCCCGGTACAGTTGAAGGATTAGTTGCATTGACCACAGACGAACTACAAAAGGTGAAAGACTATTGGGACATGCCAAACGTAGAAATAATAGCCTCTGCAGCTTTGCGAGCCGATGTAGCCTCATACAACACCGATATCGAAGGTACTATATTGGCAACTATTGCTCGCAGACCGTGCACACTAGACGACTTGCATCAAATATTAGGCATTCATATAAATGAAATAAATAAATATTTAGGGACACTGGAGCTCAACAATAAAATTAAAACTACCAGACTCGAGCGTGGTGTATTTTATGAACTGATAGACAAGTAGTCTTTACCCTTTTCTTATCAAAGACTTTAAAAGGGGTTTTCTAGCAGGCACCAAATAGCACAATGTTATCCATCTACGCCTACAAAATGGCAATCATGCCATGAAGTTTACAACTTTCGTGTATAAGTCTGCAGTTGTGCCATATAATTCAAATCTACCGTACATAACTTGGTAACCAAGGTATAAAACTCCAATCTAGTGCCAAATAAATTCGGGAATGAGATAAATCTTGAATTTATGCTCTAGGAAATGAGAATAATGACATACACTTCAAACCCTTTCGTTATGGAAATGAGGGTAATGATGTAAAAGTAGAATTTAGTACGAACGAAATGAAAACGAAGAGATGGATGTTGTTTCTACAATAAGCAAAAAAAAGACCCCATATAAATGGAGTCTTTTTTTATTTCCCTCTGATTAGAGTTGTCTAATCAAACAGTTTATAATGCTTTTTTTAGCTTTTACTATTTCTCGATGCCAATTAGCTGCACATCAAAAATAAGTGTAGAGAATGGCTTAATGTCAGCACCACTGCCTTGAGCACCATAAGCTAAATCGTAAGGAATATACAATTTCCAATTAGATCCAACAGGCATTAATTTTAATGCTTCGGTCCAACCAGGTATAACTTGGTTAACACCAAAAACAATAGGCTCGCCTCTGTCAACACTACTATCGAATACAGTGCCATCAAGCAACGTTCCATGATAGTGCACTTTTACTTGATCGGATGCTTCTGGAGTAGCTCCAGATCCTTCTTTTATAATTTCGTACTGAAGTCCGCTAGGCAATACAACCACTTCTTCTCTTTCGGCATTTTCAGCTAAAAAGGCTTCGCCTTCAGCAATTGCATCAGCGTGGTCAGCTTTCATTCCTTCTTCTTGGATGCGCTGAGACTCTTCTTGTGCTTTTTCAACCGCAGTTTGAACATACTCACTAGCTTCTTCTTTAGGCATAGCCAATGATTGGTTTCTTAATGTACCAAACAATCCTGAGATTATTTGCTCTTTGTTCATCTCTTTAGTTGAATCAGCAGCAAAGAGCATCGATGTAAGTTGTGGCATCATTTGCTCTGAAATTTGATTACCAACACTTAGTCCTTGAAAGTAAGGAGTTTTCTCTTTGTTTGCTTTAAGAGCTTCTTGTACACCTTTCAAAAATTGATTGAGTTTTGGAGTGTTCTTTTTATTCAACTCACTCATTTTTGTTTTCAATTCCTCCTGAAGGCTATCTTTTTTAGTAGAGTCGGCAGCAGAAATCTTCATCTGGTATTCGTACTCCAAATTAGATGAGTTTTCGATAACACCCGACTGCTCCAAGAATTGTACTAACCCCTGCTCTGCCAATGAAACACCATAAGCATAAGATACAGAGTCAACATCATTTTTCAACGACGCCTTTGGAGTTGATGTATTCCCTCCACAAGAAACAAGCAATAAACTGCCTGCAATAAAAGCACTTAGTGCCAATAGTTTAATTTTCTTCATTTTTAAAGTGTTTAATTTCTTATTTAAATTTAGTAAGATTATGTTTAGTAATAAAATGCGGTTATTGAATGGCTAATAGTTCAACTTCAAAGATAAGCGTTGAATTAGGTTGAATGTCGTTTCCTGCACCTTGCTCGCCGTAAGCCAAGTGTGAAGGAACAAAAAGCCTCCACTTCGAGCCAACAGGCATCAATTGTAGTGCTTCTACCCAACCTTTAATAACTTGCGTTACACCAAACACTGCAGGCTCGCCACGTTGTACCGAGCTGTCAAATACAGTGCCATCAATCAAAGTTCCATGATAGTGGCATTGTACCGAATCGGTTGCTACTGGAATTGCTCCATCGCCTTCGGTTATTATTTCATACTGCAGTCCACTGGGCAGTGATACAACATTTTCTTTTTCCTTGTTTTCGGCTAAAAATAGCTCGCCTTCTTCTTTGTTCATTTGTAGCATTTCGTTTTGTTTTGCACTAAAATAGGTCTGAATGTGCTGTGATGCTTTATCGAGAGACATTGAAGGCTTTTCATTTTTCATGATTTCGGTAAAAGCTTTTACAAAAGATTCTACATCAAGGTCTTCTAATCCAGTTTGCATGAGTTGGGTTGCCATACTCATGCCAAGAGCGTAACTTAAATTCTTCATTATTGTTTTATATATTACAGCGATGTCTATCTGTAATTAGTTATCGTTTAGCATTTTCAATCGAATATATTGACATCGTATTAAAAAAATTTTAATTCACGACACAAAAGTAATACTTTAAATATGAAATAAAGCAATTTGAGATAAAAAAAGCAGATACTCGAAGCCGTAAACGTTAAAAAACATTATTTAAGTTGTAATCCTAATCTTTTTCAACAGTTTTTGAACCGAAAAACAGCTATCAACTATCAACACTTAACCAAGTAATTACTCAAAACTTAATTTTGGAGATGGCATTGGCTGCTTCGTTAAACTCACTTACCATCTCTTCTACTACCTGCTGGGCAGAAATAATAGATGGAATAGAAGATGCTACTTGACCAATCTCTAATTCACCCTCAATCAAATCGCCTTCAAAAATGCCTTTGCGAGCACGTCCACGACCCAACAGTTCTCTCAACTCTTGGGCAGAAGCTCCTCTATCTTCCAACTCTTTCACTTGTTGGTAAAATTCGTTCTTCACCAATCTGGTAGGACTCACTTTCTTAAGCGAAAGAATTGTATCGCCCTCGGCAAGGCTCACACAATGCTGTTTAAACAAACTGCTTGCCGAACTCTCTTCTGTCAACGCAAATCGGCTTCCTACCTGCACCCCATCGGCTCCTAATGCAAAAGCAGCCAACATAGTTAGCCCACAGCCTATTCCACCCGCTGCCAATAAGGGCAAATCGACTGAATTGCGCACTTGGGGAATAAGCGACAGGGTGGTTGTTTCTTCTCTGCCATTGTGACCGCCAGCCTCAAAGCCTTCGGCTACAATAGCATCTACACCAGCCTCTTGCGATTTTTGTGCAAACTTAGAACTCGACACTACATGAGCTACTTTCACTCCCTGGTCTTGAAGCTTAGCTGTCCACAGCATTGGATTTCCTGCAGAAGTAAACACTATTGGAACTTTCTCGTCCAATATAATAGCCATAATCTCGTCAATCTGAGGATACATCAAAGGTACATTCACTCCAAATGGTTTGTTGGTAGCAGCCTTACACTTCACAATATGGCTTCGCAACACATCGGGATACATTGATCCCGCACCAATAAGCCCCAATCCTCCAGCATTGCTCACTGCAGAAGCTAAGCGCCATCCGCTGCACCAAACCATGCCTCCTTGTATTATAGGATACTTTATATCAAACAGTTCTGTAATTCTATTTTTAGTCATATCTATTGATTGTTTTTACACAAAGATACTTTATTTTGTGGAAGGAGATAAGTGACGCAAACAATTTCGAGATTTTTTAGTAGCTTTGTCTTCTCTATTATTGATGATTAATTGATTAATTTGTAAAATTCATGAATATTCTAATTCTGGGCTCAGGTGGTCGCGAACATGCAATGGCATGGAAAATAAAACAAAGTAAGAAAACAAACAACCTTTATATTGCTCCAGGCAACGCTGGAACTGATATGGTGGGGCAAAATGTGGCAATAGCAGTAACAGATTTCCCAGCCATCAAGCAGTTTGTGTTGGACAAGCAAGTTGGTATGGTGATAGTTGGTCCAGAAATCCCTTTGGTGAAAGGGATATACGATTTCTTTGGTGAAGACCCTGAACTGAAAAACATTTCCGTAATTGGTCCTTCAAAAGAGGGGGCAAAACTAGAAGGCAGCAAAAAGTTTGCAAAAGAGTTTATGCTACGCCACAACATACCCACTGCAAGGTATAAAAGCATCACAAAAGAGAACCTCGACGAAGGATTCGAGTTTCTAGAAACCCTGTCGCCACCTTATGTGCTGAAAGCCGATGGATTGGCAGCAGGAAAAGGGGTGATAATTTTGAACGAGCGCACCGACGCCATCAATGTGTTGAACAGCATGCTGTCGGGCATGTTTGGCGCAGCAAGCCAAACCGTGGTAATAGAAGAGTTTCTATCAGGTATAGAGTGTTCGGTTTTTGTGCTTTCCGACGGCAAGTCGTATAAAATATTGCCAATAGCAAAAGATTACAAGCGCATTGGCGAAGGAGATACTGGCTTAAATACTGGCGGAATGGGGGCTGTGTCGCCTGTTCCGTTTGCCAACGATGCATTTATGCACAAAGTGACGAAGAGAATTATAGAACCCACCATTGCTGGCTTAATCAAAGAAAATATTGAGTACAAAGGATTTATCTTTATCGGACTAATATCTGTAAACAACGAACCCTTTGTGATAGAGTACAATGTGAGGATGGGCGACCCCGAATCGGAGGTTGTGCTACCACGCATCAAATCAGACTTTGTAGAGTTGCTTGAAGGGGTAGCCAATGGCAACTTAAACGAAAAAGAGATAGAGATAGACGAGCGTTGTGCAGCCACAGTGATGTTGGTATCGGGAGGATACCCCGATGAATATGAAAAAGACAAACTAATAGGGGGGTTGGATGAAGTAAAAGACACCCTTGTTTTCCATGCTGGCACCATCACCAAAGAGGGTAGCATATATACAGCTGGTGGGCGGGTATTGGCACTCACCTCTTTTGGAGAAACAAAGCACGAAGCACTGAAAAAGTCTTTTGATATTGCCGAATCAATTACTTTCGATAAAAAATATTACCGAAAAGACATCGGGTTTGATATATAAGGAGATAGAATATCAAGTATATTGTAGAACGATGCATCGTTCAGTAGCACTTTATTGAACGATGCATGATATAAAAGCTCCTAAAAGCTATAAAGTAGAGTGTAATGCATCAAACATCGCGCAGATTTAGAAGTAATATAGTGGAGTCACGCTTCACCCCTATTATCTTTACAATAATAGCTGTGAGTATGCGTCTTGGTTTGTTTTTGTCTGTTGGTATTCAGCAACACACCTATCAAACAAGCTTTGTGTGGCAAAATATTTCCCCTCTATTCTCGAACCATTGGATGTCATTTGCAGCAAGCACACTTTCTATATTCATCATAGCCTTTATTTTTTCTGACCTCAATACACGTTTCACGCTGATACGCTTAAAAACATCGCTCCCTTTTACACTCGTGTTGCTGATACTGAGCACTCATCCGCTCTTTTTACACATATCTCCCAATTATATAAGCACTATTTTCATTCTCCTTTCATTCTACCCTCTAATAGAATCGTATCAACACTATGAACCTCACAGTTTTAGCTTCAAAATGGGAGTTTTGATTGCTATTGCTGCAACTTTTCAGGTTTTCGCCCTATTTTTTTTACCCCTAATGTGGCTTGGAGAAAAATCGATGCATGGCTTCAAAATAAAATCTTTTATAAGCCTTATGTTAGGGTTTCTACTTGTTTTGTGGAGTGTGGCTAGCTTTTATTTTCTGTTCGATAATATCGATTTACTCCTCTCGCCTTTCGTATATTTAAGCCAATTGAGTTTAGCTCCCCCACAATACAGTGCTATAGAATGGGGAGCAATTGCCTTGTTGTCGCTACTTACAGTAGCTGTAACATTGCTTGACATACAAGTTTTTAAACGCGAGCGAGTAATAATACAAAAAACACTTTCATTTATAATCTTAATTGCTGCTGTTAGCATTATTCTTCATTTTCTCTATTGGCAACAAACCTCTTTCTTTATACTTCAAATCATTATTATGCTCTCTTTTATTGTTGCACACTACTTTTCGCACGTCGATAAAAAGAGAGATGTATATCTGTTTATCTTCAGTTTCGGCAGTCTAATTTTGTTTTATATCAACTATTTAATGGGCAATCCGCTTCAGTTTTTATAAAAACGGGATAACAAAAATGGATTTCAGTTGTTTAACTGATACATTACTACGCAAATAACATCAAAAAAAAAACGGAGGTAACCATGAAGTATAATAACAGATTTACAATCCTTATTCTCATTACGCTTACTGCACTCTTAGTTGGCTGTGCCACAACAAAATCTCGAGCCGAAAAGGCTGAGAAGGCAAAGCTATTGAAGGAGCAAATAGAAAACCTCGATTTCAAATTTGTTGCCAACTTTGCGCATCCACAAGGCTATCAATCAGTGTATTTATCTTCGCAATACGATGTGATGGTGACTCCAGACACGATTAAAGCCTACCTACCCTACTTTGGCAGAGTTTATAGTGCGCCAGCTTATTCGAGCGAAGGTGGAATAAAATTTGAAAGCACCGACTTTGAATCAAAAGTTGATATAGGAAAAAGGCATGGAGAGTGGCATGTTACCATCACTACAAGTGACACGCCTCAACCCATAAAGCTCTATTTCAATTTATGGGACAATGGCACAGCTCAACTAACTGTGAGTGACAGAAATAGACAGCCCATTACTTTTAAAGGATTTGTAGAGGAGAATAAATAGATGTTTTGGATATAATAATTCCCTGATTATAATGTCACCCCTTTATGAGGTTAATATGGCTAGTGTGACCATTAATGCGAACGATAGAAGAAACAAAAAAAAGCCCAACTAATTGGGCTTTTTACTTTATACGCTCACAGCAATATTTATTTTATCTTTTCCACCAAGTTGCTTGGCAAATAAAACGTATCATTTTTATCGATATAAACTGTAACCGAACCCAAATCGAACGATTTTCCATTGAGCGTAGCCACAGAAGAGAAAGCGGGTATTCTCAAAGTTTTTCTCTTGTTCTTCACCACCAATACTGGAATATCGGCATCTTTGTTTTCAATTGTATATTTCATACCAGAAAACACATCTTTGTGCTTCGCAAATATGCGCTGCGTCAGCTCTGGAAGAGGAGTCTGCAAGCCCGATACTTTGAAAAGATAGTCGTTTATCTCCGTGTTTTTAAGATGTCCCATTGGCACATCTCCATCGGGGTGATAGGCTGCAAGCAACACCTCTTCGCCAGTGTGACCGCCAGTTGTAAACCCAAAACACATCCTTGAATTCATCAAAGTGACAATATTATTTGTCAAATTCGGACTGTTTGCAACCTCCATATAGTTGCCTTCTTTATAATTCTTCGATGATAGTAAGCTCTTCAGTTCATCATCGGTAAGATCGATATCGGTATGCTTTTTAAATTCAGCTTTCATATCTTCGGGTTCTACATCTATCAGCTTTTTTTCGATGCCCGATGCGGTATTTTTATATTTAGAAACCTCCCCAAATAGCTCTTCCAAGGTTAGCTTATCGTATCCTTTACATTCAGCTTTACCAATAGTGATACCACTATTTCCATGGTCAGAAAGAATTACAACAGCAGTTTCGCCATCTTCCTTAGCAAATTCTATTGCTCTGCCCACAGCTTCGTCAAAAGCAAGATACTCTGTAATGATGCCTACAGGATCGTTTCCGTGAGCAGCCCAATCTACTTGACTACCTTCTACCATTAAGAAAAAACCATTTTCCTTTTTAGAAAGAATGTCTATTGCTTTCTCTGTCATCTCAGCCAACGAAGGTGTAACCTCGGGGTCGCGATCGATATCGTATGGAAGCGCTCTATCGTGAAAAAGAGCCCATACAGAGTTATCGCTATTGTAGTTTAGCATTGCTTGTCTATCATTCTGAATAAGCGTTGTGCCTTTGTTTTGAAAATGCTGCTTAATATCGTCGGTCAAAATACCATTACCACCGCCAAACATCACATCCAAGTTTTGGTAAGCCATTTGAGGTGCAAGAGCACTGTAGTTTCCTCTGTTGTAATGATGCGCTGCACAGTCGGCAGGCGTGGCGTGAGGAAACTCGCAAGTTACAACCAATCCAGTGGCTTTACCTTGTTCTATGCGCGAAGCTTCAAGAATAGTAGCCAAAGGCTGATAAGCCATTGTAGAGTCGATAGGATACAGATCGTTGCCTGGATCGTGAACAGGGTATATTGATACGTGACCGGTACGTGAAGGAACGCCTGTCATGTAGCACGATGTAGTAGGTGCCGAGTCTCCAATAGGTGCATTGGATGAAAATGTAGATACAGTGCCAGTAAAGTATGGATCGACATGGAGAGCATCGCCCATATTGTTGTAAACTTTATACCAACGGGCAGATGAATAAACCCCTATCGAAGTTCCATCAGGAATCATAAGAATTACGTTTTTTACAGGTTTTACCTCTTTTGCAAAAGTGATAGACGCAAAAAAGATAAATAGTAAAAAGAGATTTGTTTTTTTCATTTCTATTTATTTTAATCAGTAATTGAACAATAAAGGTACAATAATCTTTTAAACACCCACACTGTTTTAAAGTTTAAACAGCCCTATTTATTTTGATTTAACCATTATATAACACTTCAAAATAAACATAGATGACTATAAATTAGTACTTTTGCACAAACTAAAACGATAAAAAATGACAGAAAACAGAAAACCACTTATACTTATAACTAACGATGACGGATATAGAGCAAAAGGAATACGAACGCTTACATCCTATTTAAAAAAAATTGCCGACATTATTGTATTTGCCCCCGACCAGCACCAATCTGGCATGTCGAGTGCAATTACAGCAATGAATCCGCTGCGCTACTTTTTATACAAACAAGAAGACAATGTGACAACATATATTTGCAATGGCACCCCCGTTGACTGCATAAAACTAGCAATGAATGTATTGGACAGAAGACCCGATATGATCTTCTCTGGAATAAACCATGGCTCTAATGCTGCTATCAGCGTGCTCTACTCGGGCACAATGGGTGCTGCCATTGAGGGTTGTATATACGGTATTCCATCGGTGGGGATGTCGTTGTGCGACTTTGACTCCGATGCCGATTTTTCGCAGAGTGGCGCTATTGCAACCAATATTGCACAACGAATATGGAGAGAAAACCTACCTAAAGGTATCTGCCTCAACGTGAATGTGCCCAAGGGTGAAGTGAAAGGACTGCAGATTGCCTCACAAACCAAAGGTAAATGGACCAATGAGTTTTTTGCATCGAAAGATGCCATGCAAAACGATATATTTTGGATGTCGGGCTCTTTTGACAATTGGGAAAAAGAGAACAAGAAAAGCGACGAGTGGGCACTAGCAAACGGATACGCATCGGTAGTGCCAGTTAAAGTGGATATGACTCACTACGAAATAATAGACCAACTAAAGCATTGGGAAGAAGAGATTTTTTCGAAATAAAAAATCAACCTAAACAAAAATATACCCCACAAACATGAAATATTATCTTATTGTAGGCGAAGCCTCTGGCGACTTACACGCCTCGAACCTAATGCAAGCCATTAAAAAGAAAGATAAAAACGCAGAGTTTCGTTTCTTTGGTGGCGATCTAATGCAAGAAGCAGGGGGGACTCTGGTGAAACACTACAGAGAGCTTGCCTTTATGGGCTTTCTTCCAGTATTGCTCAATCTGAAAACAATATTACGCAACCTTGAGCTTTGCAAAAAAGATATCGTACAGTTCTCTCCCGATGTGGTGATTTTGGTGGACTATCCGGGATTTAATCTAAAAATTGCGAAGTATCTCAAAAAACATACATCCATCCCTGTTACCTATTACATTTCACCCAAAATATGGGCATGGAAGGAGTATCGCATCAAATCGTTTAAAAAATATGTAGATCAAATGCTCTGCATTTTACCGTTTGAAGTTGACTTTTACAAAAAACACAACTACCCTGTACACTATGTTGGCAACCCCACTGTTGATGCAATAGAAAACAGAAAAGATAGCAACCAGACATTCCAAGAGTTTATCGATTTGAACAAACTTGCCGACAAACCCATTATAGCAATATTAGCAGGCAGCAGAAAACAAGAAATAGAAAGCAACCTACCATTGATGCTCAAAGCAATAGAGGTATTCAAGAGTCACCAAGTAGTGATAGCTGGAGCGCCAGGTATCGACAAAGAATTTTATGACAAAGTGCTCAACAAAGAAGATGCAACCCTGTTTTTTGGTCAAACATACAACATACTGGCTCACGCCAACATTGCCCTGGTTACATCGGGCACTGCCACACTCGAAGCTGCGCTGCTGGATGTGCCACAAGTGGTGTGTTACCAAACCCCAGTGCCCAAACTGGCTTATTGGGGCTTCAAACACTTGCTGCACACACCCTACATCTCATTAGTAAACCTCATTGCGGGCAAAGAGGTGGTGCGAGAGTTGTTTGCCAAGTTTTTCACAATAGAAAACATTCACGACGAAACCGAAAAAATGTTGTTCGACTCAGAGTATCGTCAAAACATGCTCAAAGAGTATAAAGCCATTCAACAAACCCTTGGAACAGAAAATGCTTCAGATAAAGCAGCCACATTGATATATGACCGCCTGTTTGAGTGATGCTAGCTTGGATTAAAAGAGAACCAAAAGGCAAAAACCTTTCTTTTAACCTATTTTTTTATTTTCTTTGTATATTATCAAACCTATTAAAAACGTAACCACATGAAAATCGGTATTCTAACATCAGGAGGCGACTGCCCAGGAATAAACGCAACCATAAGAGGAGTTGGCAAAACAGCCATCAACCATTACGGCATGGAAGTAATTGGCATTCACAATGGTTTTTCGGGAATTATAAACAAAGATGTTTCCACACTCACCGAACGCTCTCTTTCGGGCATTCTAAATTTGGGTGGCACCATCTTGGGCACAGCACGCGAAAAAACTTTCCGCAAATTGATTACCTCGCCCGATGAGGAAGATCGCAAAACAATCAAAAAAGCATATCACGAACTTGGACTCGACTGCTTGGTGTGTATTGGTGGCAATGGCACACAACGCACCACTTGGATGCTCTCGGAGATGGGATTGAATGTGGTGGGCGTTCCAAAAACCATTGACAATGATGTGTGGGGAACCGACATTACCTTTGGTTTCGACACAGCAGTAGGCATTGCCACTGAAGCCATCGACAGACTTCACTCTACAGCAAGTTCGCACCGCAGAGTGATGGTGATTGAACTCATGGGGCATCATGCAGGATGGATTACCCTCAACAGTGGCATGGCTGGAGGTGCCGACATTATATTGCTACCCGAATTGGGATACAACATGAAGGTGATTATTGATAAAATAAACGAACGTTTGAAGATGGGCAAGCCCTACTCTATTGTAGCGGTTGCCGAGGGTCTTGAAATTCATGGTAGCAAAATGCGTCCCGCAAGTTTCTTTGCACATCATATTGAAAAAGAAACAGGCATCGAAACCCGCGAAACGGTATTGGGATACGTGCAAAGAGGTGGTTCGCCATCGCCATTCGACAGAACACTTGGCACAGAATTGGGTGGACATGCCACTCAGCTTATCTATGAAGGAAAATTTGGACGGATGGTTTCTGTGAAAGGGAGAGGAATTAGCGATGTTCCACTTTCGGAGGTTGCTGGCAAACTTCGTTTGGTAACGCCCGACAACAACTTAGTGGTTCAAGGCAAACGAATAGGTATTTCATTTGGTGTAACCGACGATTGAATGGGAGTTTAATTCTGAATCACCACCCCCCAACAAAGAAAAACTCCTTTTCCATCAAAGAAAAGGAGTTTTTATATATTGCAATTTTTTTGTGTGTGTGCGTCTCTCTTTAGTTTATATCAGCAGCGTTTACAGGCTCAGCATCTTCTTCCCCATCTTCCGACTTTGCCAATAGCATGTTCTGAAAGTCGATATCATTTTCGATCAACTTCATTGCTTTTTCGGAAGCTCTCTGGTGCGACTCTTTTTTTGAGTAGCCAACCCCCTGACCCGATTCAACATCGGCTACAAAAACACTTGAATGAAACACAGGATTGTGCTTTTTGTCATAATACGAGTCGGTAACATCATACCTAACATCAAGCTTGTGCTTTTGCCCCCACTCTATCAACCTCGATTTGAAATCGATTTCAGTTTTTACCACATCATCAAAATCGAGGTGCTCCTTTATAAGGGTTTGAAATACAAAACTCTTAGCCACCCTATACCCTTGGTCTAAATAGATAGCAGCAATAAGAGCTTCAAGGGCATCGCCATACATATTGGTGTTGTGCGCCACATTCCGGGTAGAAGTCACCAAGAGGTCTTCCAAACCCAACTCTCCAGCCAACTTATTCATAGTCTCGCGTTGCACAATGCGCGAACGCATATTGGTAAGAAAACCCTCTTTCTTTTTTTCAAACTCTTTGTAGAGTATATCGGCAATGATAGCATCTAGAATGGCATCGCCCAAGAACTCAAGGCGTTCGTTATTTACCCACTTACCATTGTTTAGTCTTATCGACGATGACTTGTGAGCCAGGGCTTCTTGATATAAAGAGATGTCGTGAGGATAAAACCCCACAATCTTATAGTATGTAAGATAGGGCTCTTTCCCCCTTCGTGGAATAGCCCTTATCTTTTTGTATAATTTCTTAATCACATCACTCTGTGTATTTTTTGAGAATTACAGAAGCATTGTGTCCGCCAAATCCAAACGTGTTGGATAGCGCAGCCCTGATTTCTCTTTTTTGAGCTTTATTGAATGTAAAATTCAAATTGTAATCGATCTCGGGATCCTCGTCGCCCTCTTCAAAATTGATGGTAGGGGGCACAATCTGATCTCTTATCGACAACACACAAAAGAGCGCCTCCAGTGCTCCTGCAGCACCTAGCAGATGGCCTGTCATAGATTTGGTTGAACTGGTGCTTAGGTTGTAGCTATGCTCTCCAAAGACATCCAGCACGGCTTTAGGCTCCGATATATCTCCCACAGGAGTTGATGTGCCATGCAAATTGATATAATCAATATCTTCGGGTTGCATTTCTGCATCTTCCAAAGCATTTCTCATAACAAGCTTTGCACCATCGCCATCGGGGTGTGAAGCAGTCAGATGATAAGCATCGGCCGACATGCCTGTACCAATTACCTCGGCATAAATCTTTGCACCACGCGCTTTGGCATGCTCATACTCCTCCAATATAAGAGAAGCAGCACCCTCAGCCATCACAAAACCATCTCTACTTTTGCTAAATGGTCTTGAAGCCGTTTCGGGCGAGTCGTTGCGTGTAGATATTGCATACATTGCATTAAATCCACCCACACCAGCCTCTGTTATAGCTGCCTCGGCACCTCCCGTAACAAAAGCATTGGCTTTGCCCAACCTTATTAGGTTGTAAGCATCAGATATAGCATGAGTTGATGAAGCGCATGCCGACACTGTAGCATAGTTAGGACCACGCAGTCCGTAAATCATAGAGATGTGCCCAGTGGCAATGTCTGCTATCATTTTCGGAATGAAAAATGGATTAAACCTTGGTCCCTTTTCTTTGTTTTTAGCGTAATATCCTACTTCCTCTTCAAATGTTTTGATACCACCAATACCAGCCGAAAAGATAACCCCAATTTTATCAAGGTTTTCTTTCTCGAAATCTAAACCCGAGTCAGCTATTGCTTCATTGGCAGCTACTATGGCTAGTTGTGAATATCTATCAAGCTTTCTTACTTCTTTTCTGTCAAAATGGTCCGATGGCTCAAAACCCTTCACCTCACAAGCAAATTGTGTTTTGAAGAGTGTTGCATCAAACAAAGTAATAGGTCCGGCGCCGCTCTTACCCGCAATGGCATTTTGCCACGTCTCATCAACGTTGTTGCCAATCGGAGTAAGGGCTCCCAGACCTGTTACTACTACTCTTTTTAATTCCATATAATTATTTAAATGGATATTTATTTTGCGTGCTCTTCTACATAAGTAACTGCGTCACCTACAGTCGAAATTTTTTCAGCTTGATCATCTGGAATTGAGATATTGAATTCTTTTTCAAATTCCATAATCAACTCTACAGTGTCTAGTGAATCTGCTCCTAAATCATTTGTGAAGCTTGCTTCGTTGGTAACTTCCGATTCTTCTACTCCTAATTTATCAACGATAATTGCTTTTACTCTTGATGATGTTTCAGACATAATTTTTTGATATTAATTAATAAATAAACTTTTATTCGTATTTTTGCGATGCAAAGTAAATCATTTTTTATTGAATAAAACAAACTTTCATCCTATAAAGTGATGAAAAGTGCACAATTTTGAGTTTTTTGTGCAAAAATCAACGTTTTTATGACACATAT
>CAZUHZ010000010.1:0-23527 GCA_964620895.1 uncultured Dysgonomonadaceae bacterium
TCGCTCGAAGCAAATTTGTCGAATTATTAATATTGTTGTGTTTATTATAGCTGAGTGTGAGAGAGTGTTTTGAGATTGAGAGATGGGTGCTTTCTGACTGATGTAGCTATCCCTACCATCTTCTATCTTTTGGTAGTGAAGTTGCTTATCTGCAATGATTTATTTTTCACTCAATGGCTTTGTTGGATATTTGCACCAACTGTGTAACAAATATTAGTTCTATGTCACAGTTTTGAAAGTAATGGTATGCTAATGCGGTTGGTGTTTTATGTTTTCCTTGTTTTTTTCAATATAATTGATAAGTTTGTTATAAAATAGGGCTTAAAGCAAACATATAGTGATATTGTTTGCCGTTTTAGTTTAATTCTGCTATTTTTGTCACTTTGTAAAAATATATTTATATGAGTGCTGTTACTGAGAAAATAAAAATGATATGTGCCGATAGGAATATGTCGGTTGAAGAGCTTGCTGCTGGATCGGGACTTACGGTTGAGCAGGTAAACAGAATTTGCGGAATGGATATTATACCTTCGCTCTCTTCGTTAATAAAAATTGCTCGCGCTTTAGGAGTGAGGTTGGGAACTTTTCTTGACGACAGTGAAGAGATGGGACCTGTAGTAAACAGGCATGTCGATTCGCAACAACCAGCTACCTTTACTAGTCATCAGACCAACAGTAATTCGCACATGGATTTTATTTCGTTGGCTGCAAGAAAAGCAGGTCGAAATATGGAGCCTTTTTTAATTGACATCGAATCTGGTACAGGTAAAGAAACATTTTCATCGCACGAGGGCGAAGAGTTCCTTTTTGTGTTGGAAGGGTCTATTGTGGTACACTATGGAACAAAAAAGTACATACTGAATAAGGGCGACAGTATCTATTACGATTCTATAGTTGATCACCTTGTGACAGCGACCGACAATTCTGAAGCTAAAATTATAGGAGTGGTTTATTCTCCAGCATAAGAGGCACATATCGGTAAATCTGTGCCTAGTATTTTGTGAGGTGTAAATTGCACCACAGTGTTTGGTTGTGAATAGTATCACACAACTAAGAAAACCTGCATTAATGAAGTGTTTTATCTAGTAAAGTATTAGATAAGCATGAGGTAAAAGAAAACACTATATATTACTTTATTAAAAACATCAATCTTCAATAAAAGATGCACAACGAATCAGCTATTACATTATCCGACAAAACGCTAGGCGACTGGCTAGAATATTGGGCAGAAAAGACACCCAATAATGAATACATTGTTTATTCTGATCGTGATCTTCGTTTTACCTGGAAAACATTCAACGAAAGGGTTGACAACATGTCGAAAGGATTGATTGCTATTGGAGTTACACGAGGTGTCAATGTCGGTATTTGGGCGCAAAATGTGCCCGACTGGCTTACTTTTCTTTACGCCACTGCCAAAATTGGAGCTGTAGCGGTCACAGTCAACACAAATTATCAAACTGAAGAGGTGCAATATTTGCTCAAAAACTCTGATATGCATACACTTTGTATGACCGATGGTGTGCCAGGAAGTAATTACACGGATATTGTTTACGATTTGCTGCCAGAGTTGAAAACACAACAGAGAGGTAAGTTCAAATCGGAGCGTTTCCCTGAGTTGAAAAATGTTGTTTATATAGGGCAAGAGAAATATAGGGGGATGTACAATACTGCCGAAATACTGTTGTTAGGACAGTATGTGCATGATGATGAATTTAAGAGATTGCGTGCATTGTCTAATTGCGAAGATGTGGTAAATATGCAATATACCTCTGGCACAACAGGATTTCCGAAAGGGGTGATGCTTACTCACCACAACATTACCAACAATGGTTATTTGACGGGCGTGCACATGCAGTTTACACAAGATGATAAATGTTGTATTTGTGTGCCTCTGTTTCATTGTTTTGGTATAGTGCTTGCCACTATGTGCTGCTTAACACATGGCAGCACGCAAGTGATGGTAGAACGGTTTGACCCCTTGGTGACATTGGCTTCTATTCATAGAGAGCGATGCACTGTGTTGCATGGCGTGCCTACTATGTTTATTGCCCAATTGAACCACCCTATGTTTAGCATGTTCGATTTGAGCTCGTTGCGTACAGGCATCATGGCTGGTGCGCTTTGCCCTGAAGAGCTAATGAGGCAAGTGAGCGAAAAGATGTATATGAAACCAACTAGTGTTTATGGAATGACAGAGACATCGCCAGGAATGACACAAAGTCGATTGGATGATCCGTTTGAGGTGCGCCTAACTACTGTGGGTAGTGCCTATGCATTTACAGAAGTGAAAGTGCTTGATCCTGAAACAGGCGAAGAGTGTCCTGTAGGCATTTCGGGGGAAATGTGTTGTAGAGGCTACAATGTAATGAAGGGGTATTATAAAAATCCTGAGGCAACTGCTCAAGTGATTGATGCGGATGGTTTTATGCACTCGGGCGATTTGGGTGTGATGGATGAAGACGGAAACTACCGCATTACAGGGCGCATAAAAGATTTGATTATAAGGGGAGGGGAGAATATATATCCCAAAGAGGTGGAAGATTTTCTTTATAAAATGCCAGAAGTGCAAGATGTGCAAGTAGTGGCAGTGAAATCGGAACGCTATGGCGAGGATGTGGGTGCTTTTATTATTCAAAAAGAAGGGTGCCAGATCGCAACTGAAGATGTTCGTGATTTCTGTAAGGGACATATTGCTAAATATAAGATTCCTCGCTATGTGTTTGTTGTGGATTCATTCCCTATGACTGGAAGCGGTAAAATTCAAAAGTTCCGTTTGCGAGAGATGGCGCTAGAACTTTGTGAGAAATACGAGATCGAAATTCGATAATATATTACAGGCAAAAGTGTTTGCTTTTACATTTTATTGTCTAATTTGATAAAACTGTATTGTTGCAAACAATTTGCAGTCCGCATCTTTTGGAGTGAACTGTTAAGATAGTTTGATAGTGGGTATTTTATATGTTGGTAATAAACACACACACGTTTTTGTGGGTGATTCTTCTTTTGCCCATCGAAACAGTCATTAGTTTCACGAAGTAGTTTTTCTGATTATTGTGCGTTAATGGAAAACACAAGTCTATTTTTATTTAAAGCTAGAAACTGTTGTTCAACGCAATTATTATTTATCCTTTTCACTTATATAACCATTAAATTATATAAAAATTCGTATCTTGGAGCCCACAAGAAAACTTAAGGGATTCCATATATGAAGAAAGAAAAATATAGTATTGAGTTTGTATTGGGAAATGCATCTCAAAGAAGTCTTTGGCGTATGCTTACAGATCCTACACTGATGGAGGAGTGGTTTGCAGAAAGAGTAGAAAAGAGAGACAAGAGGTTTTATACTTTTAAATGGGATGAAAATAATGTAGAAGTAGAGCAAACAATTGAAAAACCCTTTGATCAAATAAGATACAACTGGTTAGACGAAGAGAGAGAAGACACCTACTTCGAGTTTAAAATTCATACATTGGAGCTGAGCAGTGAGATAGCTCTTGAAGTGATAGCTTTTGCTGAAGCTGATGAAAAAGATGATGCCATATTTCTGTGGGAAACACAGATAGAACTATTGAAAAGAAAACTGGGAATATAACACAAACTATCTATCGCTTTACACAAGCTTGGCAATATAGAAATGAAGCTCTCTATTGTTGAGCTTTTTATTTAACTACTTTAGAGAATTAAATGGTTTTAGAACAAACGATTTTGTTATCTTTGCACTACTAATTTAATTGAAGTTTGTGAGGTATTGATGAAAAATAGATTCCGATTAAAAAGATTATATAGCTTTATTTTAGAGTCTTTTCTGCCACTATTTTTAATGACTTTTGTTATCTGCCTCTTTCTAGTGGTGATGCAATTTCTTTGGAAGTATGTAGAAGACATGGTTGGGAAGGGCTTGGATACGACGGTCTTGTTAGAGATGTTTATGTATGCTGCGCTACAACTAGTGCCTCTGGCTTTGCCACTTGCTATATTGCTTGCATCAATTATGGTGTTTGGCAACTTGGGCGAACGGTTTGAGCTTTTGGCTATTAAATCGGCTGGTGTGCCTCTGCTCAAAACAATGAAACCTCTTATTGTTCTGGTTGTCTTTATTAGTATTGGTGCATTTTTCTACCAAAACTATGCCATGCCTAGAATACAGGTAAAGTTCTACTCTTTGCTTATCTCTATTCGACAGAAATCGCCCGAATTGGATATACCTGAAGGGGTTTTCTATAAAGGGATTGACAACTATAATATAATTGTTGACAAGAAGAATAGAAAAACGGGTATGTTGTATGATGTGATGATCTACGATGTATCAAAGGGTGTAAATAATATGGCGGTGATTGTGTGCGACTCCGCCTCGATGAAATTGTCGGAAGATAAACTGTCACTGGCTTTCACCATGTTTAATGGGCAACAGTTTCAAAATTTTCAGGGCGAAAGTATGGGTTCGGGTAGATCGTCAAACGATTTTGTACCTTATAGTAGAGAAAGTTTTCATAAGAAGCAGATGTTGATTCCATTTGATGCTAACTTCAATAGAATGGAGGGTAGCGAATTGGAAGACAATGCAGGAGCAAGCTATGTTTCAAAAAACTCGTCAGAATTGCGATTTTCTATCGACTCAATGTCGCTCAAAATGGATAGCTTGAATGTGGTAGATAGAAGGCAGATGAAAGAGCAGTCGCATCTTTCGTTCCGAAACTCATATATGCAAAATGCAGACTCTATCGACGAATTGGCACAGAGTGTTGACGTTGTTCCTCTTGAGACTATTTTAGTTGAAGAGTCATACGACAAACAGTCTTCCATACTGAATACAGCCATCTCAAAAGCTGAAAGCAACAACAATGAGTTTATGTTCCGGTCGATGTCGAAAGTTACTACTCAGAGAATAATTAATAGGCATTGGGTGGAGTGGCATCGTAAATATACGTTGTCTTTTGCCTGTTTTATATTCTTCTTTATTGGTGCTCCATTAGGTTCTATCATTAGAAAAGGTGGAATGGGAATGCCTATTGTAGTGTCGGTTATCCTTTTTATTATTTATTATATTTTGGATAATGTGGGCTACAAAATGACACGCGATGGCGTGTGGATACATTGGGTTGGCATGTGGTTTAGCTCATTTATTCTATTTCCATTAGGAGTTTTTCTTACCTACAAAGCAATGAACGACTCGGTAATACTTAATGCCAATGCGTATGTGGAGTTTTTGAAGAAATTATTTTTTATACGCGAAGACCGTCATTATCCTATGAAAGAGGTTGTTATTTCACCCCCTGTTTATAGTGAGATATCTCTGAGAATGGATAAGATGAATAATGATATAGATGCATACCTACAGAACTACAAATCGATGGGCTACAAAACATATTGGTTTGACGAAGGACAGGATTACCGATTTGAAGTTGTGAAAAACAACTTGGAGCAAATGCTCAACTCTTTGAGTAATTCAGTTGAACGCGATGTGCTGGATAAAGCAGAAGACTATCCGATATTGATAAACAATTTGCGCCCATTTAAAGCTGGGTCGATAGGGGCAAAACTATTTGCTTATGTTGTTCCAATTGGCTTATTGATGCGATTGGTGTCGCTTCTCTTTGAGAGACGTTTAAATAATGATCTACTTAAAGTGAAAAAAATAAATGATGAACTAAAATTAATAACTAAAAGATTATAAACCAACTGTTTATTTAAGATTTTAAAAACTGTTACACTGTGTTATGAAAAAGTATAAGTTAGATACAATAGAAGAAGCTATAGAAGAGATAAGAAAAGGCAATTTTATTATCGTGGTTGACGATGAGGATCGTGAGAATGAGGGTGATTTTATTATAGCGGCTGAGTGTATTACACCTGATAAGATAAATTTTATGGAAACACATGGTCGTGGACTTGTGTGTGCACCCATTACCTATGAGCGATGCGAAGAGTTGGACTTGCCAATGATGGTGGCAAACAATACATCTGTACATGCTACTCCGTTTACTGTATCAATTGATTTGCTTACACACGGATGCACTACAGGTATTTCGGCTTACGATAGAGCACAAACTATATTGGCATTGACACGTTCAGAAACAAAGCCTGAAGACTTTGGTCGCCCAGGTCATGTATTTCCACTGCGTGCACAATCGAAAGGTGTGTTGAGAAGAGCAGGTCACACCGAAGCTACTATCGACTTTGCACGCTTGGCAGGACTCTATCCTGCAGGAGCTTTGGTAGAGATAAAGAAAGAAGACGGCGAGATGGCTCGTTTGCCAGAATTGATGGAGATGGCGCAAGAGTTTGATTTGAAAATTGTATCGGTTGCCGATCTTATAAAATACTTATTAAAGGAAGAATCACTCATTGAGCGAGGTGAAGAAGTGTTGCTTCCAACCAAATATGGAGACTTTCATTTGATACCTTTTCTTCAAACTTCTACTGGACAAGAGCATGTAGCTCTTATCAAAGGTGAGTGGACAGAAGATGAATCTGTATTGGTAAGAATGCATTCGTCGTGCCTTACAGGCGATATATTTGGTTCGAAACGATGTGAATGTGGAGAACAACTGCATGAATCTATGCGCTTGATCGAAAAGGAAGGAAAAGGTGTTATTGTTTATCTCAATCAAGAGGGCAGAGGCATTGGCTTGATGGCAAAGGTGGCTGCCTACAAATTGCAAGAAGAGGGGTATGATACTGTTGATGCTAATTTGCACTTAGGTTATAAAGCTGATGAACGCGATTATGGAGTGGGTGCTCAGATATTGAGAAGTTTGAATGTGTCAAAAATGCGCTTACTTACCAATAATCCAGTAAAGCGTATCGGGTTGGAATCGTATGGATTGGAGATAACAGAAAACCTACCTCTAGAAGTGAAGCCCAACAAGCATAATCAGTTTTACATGGAGACTAAGAAAATGAAAATGGGGCATACTTTAAAAAGCTTGAAATAGATGAATCTTGTATTTCTGTTCATCGGTTTAGTTGTTGGAGGGGGCATTGCATGGCTTGTATGCTCTTTGACAATGAAGCTGAAGATGGTTTCGAAAGATGCTTACAATAGTGCAACTGAACAATCAAACCTACTTCGGACAGAGATAGAAGTGGCAAAGCAAAAAACTGCTTCGCTACAACAAGAGATAATTAATTTTAAGCACGAGGTAAATGAATACAAACAACAAGTAGAACTTCTACAGCAAAAGATACACGTTAAAGAGAGGGAGCTTTCTACTTTTACTGCTAACCTTGATGCTGCTAAAGAGATCAACGTTAGTCACTTGAAAGAGTTGAACCAGCAGAAGCTCGATTTAAAAACAAAAACAGAAGAGTATAACGAGCTGAATAAAACCACAGCCTCGCTCATTGCCAACAATAAAGCTTTAGAAGAAAAGCTTAACACCCAAAAAGTGGAGATGGAGGATTTGCGTAAGCAGTTCAACTTGGAGTTTGAGCATATAGCATCGAAGATATTGGACGAAAAGTCGAGCAAATTTACGAAGCTAAACCAAGACAACTTGAGTGGAATATTGAAGCCTTTGGGCGAAAACATTGAGTTGTTTAGAAAGAAGGTTGAAGAAGTATATGTGACTGAAGCCAAAGAACGTTTTTCGCTTGGCGAAGAGGTGAAAAAACTACAAACACTCAACACGCGCTTGAGCGAAGAGGCTAACAATCTGACCAATGCCCTTACGGGGAGCTCGAAAGCGCAAGGCGATTGGGGACAAATGATTTTAGAAAATATTCTAGAGAAATCGGGTTTGGTCTTAAATAGAGAATACTTTGTGCAAGAGTACCTGAAAGATGTAGATGGAGGATACTTAAAAAACGAACACGGCACACGCATGCAACCCGATGTGATCATTGCCTATCCTGACAACCGGAAAGTAATTGTAGATTCTAAAGTGTCGTTGTCTGCCTACACTCGCTACGCCCAATGTAATAGTGCAGAAGATCAGAAAATACACATAAAAGAGCATCTGCGTTCGGTGCGACGACATGTAGATGACCTGAGCAATAAAAGTTACCAAGATTATACTGAGACACTAGATTTTGTAATGATGTTTGTTCCTAACGAACCCGCCTATCTACTGGCATTGCAGCACGACCCCGACCTTTGGCACTATGCCTACGATAAAAAGATATTGCTGATAAGCCCAACTAACTTAATTGCAGCACTTAAAATGATTGTGGATTTATGGAAAAGAGAATACCAAAATCAAAATGCGCAGCAAATAGCAGAGCGAGGTGCAGCCCTTTATGACAAGCTTGTGAATTTTGTTGACTCTTTCTCAACTGTTGGTGACCAACTCAACAGAGCACAGGCTACCTATGATACAGCTTTTGGTCAGTTAAGTAAAGGACGTGGAAACTTAATTGGACAGGCTGAGAAATTGAAAGAACTGGGAGTGAAATCTAAAAAGAATCTTCCTACAACTTTGGTGGAAGCAGCAAGCGAGGATTGAGTAGGGAACTGGCAAAAACATTAACAATAAAACATGATACTATGTACGAAAGAATGCAAAAAAACCTGCAAGACGAATTAAATTCTATCAAAGAAGCAGGGCTTTTTAAAGATGAGAGAATTATTGTTTCGCCACAAATGGCAGAAATTAAAGTTAAATCTGGACAAGAGGTGCTTAACTTTTGTGCCAACAACTATCTAGGGTTATCAAACCATCCGAGATTGATTAGTGCTGCAAAAAAAGCATTAGATGAGCGTGGATATGGTATGTCGTCAGTGCGTTTTATATGTGGCACTCAAGACCTTCACAAAGAGTTAGAGCATACTATAAGTGATTTTTTTGGCACTGAAGATACTATTCTATATGCATCGTGTTATGATGCAAATGGTGGAGCGTTTCAACCTTTACTTACTGAAGAAGATGCCATTTTATCAGATGCTTTGAACCACGCATCTATTATTGATGGTGTGCGTCTTTGCAAAGCACATCGCTACCGTTATGCAAATGCTGATATGGAAGACCTTGAAGCGAAACTAAAAGAAGCACAAGCACAACGTTACAGATTGATTGTTACAGATGGAGTTTTCTCTATGGACGGAAATGCTGCTCCAATGGATAAGATATTTGCGTTAGCCAAAAAATACGATGCATTGGTGATGATTGACGAGAGTCATTCAGCTGGTGTGGTTGGTAAAACTGGTCGTGGTGTAACTGAAGAGTACGATTGCTTAGGCAAAGCTGATATGATTACTGGAACGCTTGGTAAATCATTTGGTGGTGCTATTGGTGGTTTCACTACTGGTAGGAAAGAAATTGTGGAGATGTTGCGACAACGCTCGCGTCCATATCTTTTCTCTAACTCTATACCTCCTATAGTGGCTGCCGCAGGTGTCGAAGCATTCAAAATGTTGCAAGAGGAAAACACGTTGCAAGATAAATTGCATGAGAATGTGGACTACTTTGTAGCAAAAATGAAAGAGGCTAAGTTTGATATTAAACCAACACAATCTGCTATTTGTGCAGTAATGCTATATGATGCAAAACTTTCGCAAGAGTTTGCAGCCGAATTATTGGATGAGGGTATCTATGTAATTGGTTTCTACTATCCTGTTGTGCCAAAAGGCGAAGCAAGAATTAGGGTACAACTATCGGCTGGTCACGAACGCGAACACTTAGATAAAGCTATTGAAGCATTTATCAAAGTAGGTAAGAAGCTGAATGTGATTTAATAAAAACAGCAAATATGAAAGCTTTAGTAAAGTTACGTCCCGAAAAAGGGGTTTGGATGCAAGATGTCCCAATTCCAGCATACGGAGTGAACGATGTACTTATCAAAATTAAGAAAACAGCAATTTGTGGAACAGATTTGCATATATACAATTGGGATACATGGTCGCAACGAACCATTAAAACACCTATGACTATTGGTCACGAATATGTTGGAGAAATTGCAGCAATGGGCAGCGGTGTAAGGAATTTGAAAATTGGCGACCGTGTCACAGGTGAAGGTCACATAGCTTGTGGACATTGCCGAAATTGTAGGCGTGGCAAATTGCATGTTTGTGAGAATAGCATTGGCGTTGGTGTGAACCGAAATGGTTGCTTTGCTGAGTATCTGTCTCTTCCTGCCGAAAATGTAATGAAACTAGATTCTCGCATATCTGATGAAATGGCGTCTATTATGGACCCTTTTGGTAATGCTACGCATACAGCACTCTCCTTTCCTGTTATTGGAGAAGATGTGTTGATAACTGGTGCAGGATTGATTGGTAGCATGGCTACTGCTATTTGCAAATTTGCAGGTGCGCGCTATATTGTAGTAAGCGATTTGAGTGAATCTCGTTTAGAGATAGCACGCAAAATGGGCGCAACATTGACTGTAAATCCCTCGAAAGGAGAGACTATAGAAGGAGCAATCAAAAAATTGGGTATGCGTGGTTTCGATGTAGGTTTAGAAATGTCTGGCTCGCCTCATGCTTTCAACGATATGATTGCTAATATGTACAATGGGTCGAAAATTTCTTTGTTGGGAATACTTCCTAATACTACTACAGTAGATTGGAATGCAATTATATTTAAAGCTCTTACATTGAAAGGAATTTATGGTCGTGAAATGTGGGAAACATGGTACAAAATGGAGCAAATGTTGGTAAGCGGCATTGATTTATCTCCCATTATCACCCACAGGTATCACATCGATGATTTTCAAAAAGGGTTTGATGCAATGGCTGATGGCAATAGTGGCAAAGTGATATTAAGTTGGGATTAAATTGTGTTATTCACGTTTAGCTACGGGCACTGCGGCTCCAGTCCGCACTGCCCGTAATTTTAAATTAGGGCAAGTTGCGACATGTCCTACAGCTTGTGAGTCATCAGATTAAATATTCAGTATTCTGTTCTGTTTTACTCTTAACTGTTCACTGTTTTTTCTGCTACGCAGCACACCGATTTGGAAATCGGCGCGAGCGGGGTTTCAGTCCTAATTCATTACTATTTTACTTGTTAAGTAAGGTACATCAGAGGCATGCGCCAGCGGCTTAATTCACTCAATTATGCACAATGCGGACCTTAGCCGCATTGTGCTCTATGACTATCAGCAAGGGCACTGTGGCTCCAGTCCGCACTGCCCGTAATTTTAAATGAGGTGCAAGTCACACTGCTGGTGCGGATATCTATCCGTGCCCTTGTCTGCCCTCTACTGTTATCATGTCACGAATGAATATCCGAATCAATCTGTGAGGTATTATTGTTGACAAAAGACAGGTCGCAACTCGTCTCTACAATCTGCAAAACAACAGAGTAGCTGTTCGTTATTCTGCTCACTGTTCACTATTTTTCTGCTCCACCATCATTCTTTTCCACTTGAAATAACCGAATATTGGGATGATGGAATATACTATAAATAACACTGCGGTGGTATCGAGCCCCTTCCAAAAATAGAGACCTGTGGAAATTATATTCACCACAATCCACAGCAACCACTGCTCAATGTATTTGTGGGCAAGCATCCACATAGCAATAATGCTAAGGGTGGTTGTGAGGCTATCGCCATAGGGCACAGGGCTATCTGTGAAACGGATAAGCACAAATGTTATGGCTGCAAATATAATTACAAATAGGGCAATCATTTTGCTCAAGTATTTAATTGGAAGTTGCGAGATGAGTACTTCATCTGCCTTCTTTATTGATTTTGACCAAATATACCAACCGTAGATACTTGCAAAAAAATAGTAAACATAGATGCCCATATCGGCATAAAACTTACTTTGATAAAAGATAACTATGTACACCAAAGGCATGATTACACCCACTGGCCACAACCATATATTGGCTTTGTATTCTAAGTAGAGGTATAGCAGACCAATAATAAGTCCCACGAACTCAAGTGGGTCTATCGCATTTATTAATTGTATAACAATATCCATTCTTTGATTTAACTATAGTTGATTTTTATATTTGGATAAGTACGTTTGATAGATTAAAATCTAAGAGTAATGCGCCCCATAAAGTTGCGAGTTGCTTGTGGAAATAAGCCTTTGTAAACTTTTTCAGTACCATCATCAAATTTATCGGTAGCTACCCAACTGTTAGCAATGTACTCTTTGTCAAACAAGTTATTTACCACCAACTGAAGGTCGATGCTCCCAACACTTGTCATATCGAAGGTGTATCCTGCAACAAAGTTACTTGCAAAGTAAGCATCTAGCGAGTGCTCATCGTTCGATGTATTGTCGTAGTATTGTTTGCCTACATACTTGCCCATCAAGTTGAATGATAGGTTCTTTATTGGCATATATGTTAAACTAGCCATTCCAATTACGTTGGGAGAGAATGATATATCAGTTTCTTCAAAGTGCTCTTCTTGCTGTCCAAGATACTCTCCATATCCAGGAGTGTATAGGTCGTAGTAGGCAGTGTAGTCTTTGATAACATTTTTGCTGAAAGTAGCATTTGCCGCAACTATAAATTTAGACGATAGTGGTAATTGCGCTTCAAGTTCTATACCAGCACGATAGCTGTCTTTCGCATTTTCCATAATCTTATAGCCCGAATCGCTTAGTTTACCAGTTTGCACCATTTGGTTGTTATAGTCCATGTAGTATAAGTTGGCTGCAAGATTCATACCACGGTTGTTTGTATAACGATAGCCTAATTCGTAGTCAATCATTCTCTCTGGCTCTATTGCTTTTGTTCCTCCAAATTTTACAGCATCTTTAAGGTCGGCTCGCAATGGTTCGCGTTGTCCTACTGCTACAGATGCATACCACTCACTGTTGTTGTTGGGTCTATAGAATATTCCACCTTTTGGATTCATAAAACTGTAGTAGTGATTGCTGGTTAGGTCGGCCATATCATCGTCGGTTCCTGTCATGCGGTAATCGATGTATCTATATTGAACATCACCAAAAAGCGACACTTGGCTGTTTAACTGATATTCAGCTTTAGTGAAAAAGTTTATCTCCTTTTTTCTTCCTTCGTTTCGATACCACTCATAATTCTCTGCTATGTTTTGGTTATATTTAACCCATGGCAAACGGCCATAATGGCTTCCATCAAAATCGCTCCAATAGCCACCAAATACAAGACGAAGTGGATTGAGGTTGTAGTTGAGCGAGAAGTTGGCAACATAAAAATCGTTTGAAAGTAACTTTTTACGAATTAATTGTGAGCTTTTGTATTCAACGCTATCTATTATCTGATTGTCTAAACCAAATTTAGAGTATTTGTCTCCTTTTATCATATCATCTCCCGAGCGATAATTCTCGTAGTATCCATATCCATTGGTGTAGCTAAGGCTCACATTCAGTGACAATCTTTCTGTTAACTCTTGGCTTAGCATCAATTGCAAGATGTGAGAGTAGTAGTTGTCGGTATCGTTGTCGTAATACTTTATATTGCCAGCATCATCTTTATACATACCTGCACTGTTGAACTTTCTGCCATAATCTTTAATATCTTCAGGCGATGCACCATTCCATGTAATACCTGTATGCTGAATACCATTGATATAACTAAGGCGGATGAGTTGTTTTTCGCCGTAGTGTGAGAGCGATGCAAAAATATTGGTGTGATCTACCTTGCCATTGCGGATATATCCATTGCTCAACACTTTTGAGTAGCGTGCATCTATAGCAAATCCGTTGTTGAGCATACCAGTACCTGCGGCAA
This sequence comes from uncultured Dysgonomonadaceae bacterium, assembly GCA_964620895.1. Classification (GTDB taxonomy): domain Bacteria; phylum Bacteroidota; class Bacteroidia; order Bacteroidales; family Dysgonomonadaceae; genus UBA2632. The sequence continues at coordinate 13,617 of CAZUHZ010000010.1, forward strand.
TAGAAGACGAGAAAGTGCCGTAGCTTCCAACTGCAGTTGAAGCTTCGCTATAGGCACTAGAATTTGCTCCAATTGTTTGGAGCGACATGCTTGCACCAAATGCAGCAGACCCATTGGTTGAAGTGCCAACCCCACGTTGCACCTGAATGCTTTGCAGTGAGCTAGATAAGTCGGGTAGGTTTACCCAAAACACTTCTTGACTTTCGGGATTGTTGAGGGGCATACCATTTAATGTCACATTTATTCGGGTAGCATCTGTACCCCTAATTCTCAATGAAGTATTGCCTACACCTGTTCCACCTTCGGTAATGGCTACTAATGATGGTAGTGTTTGTAATGCCACAGGAATGTTTTGTGCAGCATTGTTTTTCATTAGTTCACCTTTGCCTATGTTAGAGTAAGATAGAGGAGTGTTTTTGCCAGCACGTGTAGCTGAAACAACCACTTCTTCCAATTGGACATTTGATAAACTATCGGCTTTGGTTTCTACCGATGCATGAGTGTGTAAAGAAGTTAGCACTAAAAGTGTCAAAAGAACCTTTTTCATTTTCGTTAAATTTTAGCACTGCTCATATTATTGTACAAGCAGCAGTTAGTGAAATAAAAAAGGGGATATATTTAAGAGAAGAACCAAAAAAAAGCTTTGCGAGCTTTTTAATTTTCCCTACGCCAGCATTATCTGGATCAGGTTAATTGGGTTTGATCTCAGCCCGATTGGTTGGGCACCCCCGTATTTGAATAATAAAAACAAAGGTAATTGATTTTTGTTTCAATTACTCTATGTTTTACTCTTTAAATTTGTAAACAATGCAACCAGGCAAGCTTTCGTGGTCTTTCACATAGTCGTTACGGTGTTCATTTCTAAGAAGATATATAATAAGAAAGTCTCCGCTGGCTGCAACAATAAAATAGATGCCTAAAAAGAAAAACATAATCTTTCCATTGACAAAAGCCCATAAAGTAGGGAGTATTCCCAGTAGAATGGCTGGCATAATTGCGCCAGCTATATAGTGTTTTACTCTTAGATATCCTTTGCAGTGGCAATAAGGAGTGAGATATTCTTTGAGGATACCAAATTTAATGGCACGCAGTCGTTCTTTAACAAATAGTGCCCAAGTGAGTCCGTGAATTGCTTCGTGAAGAACAATGCCGATAATTATGACAATAATAAACAGGAAGATATCCGTGGATAATGTCATCCAACTAAAATTATAAAAGTAGAATCTAAATGATTGGAAATGGATAATGATGAAAGGAACTACAAGAGTTATTATTAGTGCTCCCATCAAACGGATGTATAATTTGGCAGCCTGCTCAATGGTGAAAGTGATTGGCTTTTTTGTGTATTTGTTCTGTTGATTGTCGGGGTGCATTGTGTTGTTAATTTTTTTGAGCATGTAAGTTAATATAATTTATAAGAACACCAAAATATAGAGTTGTATCGCTATATGTGCAATTTGTATTAAACCTTTTATTTGACAATGTGTTATAAATTTAAATTCACGAAAATTAAATACTAAACAAGATGAAACACTTATTGCCCTTTTTATTATTATTGGCTTTCACATTCACTGTATCTTGTCAAGAGCAAGCCTCTAAAAATGATGACAACGACACTCTAATTGATCCTCCAACTGAGACGACAATTGATGAAACTCTACCACCCGATGAAACTTCGACCGACTCAATTTCTGTTTTACCTCCAGTGGAAACCGAAGCACCAAATGCAGATTATAAGCCCGCATTTGAGGGGCAAACTCGTATAAATGGAGTGAAAACAAAAACACCTTATGAGGTGAAAGTAATTGCAGAAGGATTGTCTAATCCATGGGCGGTTGCTTCGCTTCCCGATGGAAGATTGGTTATAACAGAGAAAAAAGGGAGCTTGCGTATTGTTACAACAACAGGAGCGATAGGCGATGCTATTGGTGGCTTTCCCGAAGTAGATAGTCGAGGACAGGGTGGATTGCTTGATGTGGTTGCCGCACCAGATTTTGATACAAATCGCATGCTTTACTTTACGCTTGCAGAGTTTGCTGAAAACAAAAAGGAAGGATCGCTTACTGCTGTAGGAAAAGGTAGGCTATCTATGGATGAGAGTAAAATTGAGAACTTCGAAATTATATTTCGCGCCATACCCTATTTTGATAATAGCATGCATTTTGGTAGTCGTATTGTATTTGATAATAATAAAGAAAATATTTTTGTTTCTACGGGTGAACGCTCAGATATGAAAACACGACCAAAGGCTCAAGAATTAGATAACGGTTATGGGAAAATTGTGTATATAACTACTGATGGTAAGCCTGTTGATGGAAATCCTTTTATCAATAACTCAAAAGCACTGCCTGAAATATATTCTTATGGTCATCGCAATGTGCAGGGGTTAGATATTCATCCTACAACAGGAGAATTGTGGGCAAGTGAAATGGGACCTAGGGGTGGTGATGAGATTAATCTGATAAAGCCAGGGAGAAACTATGGTTGGCCAACTATTGGTTATGGAATAGAGTATAATAATAAAAAAGTTGGCAAAGGCATCACTCAAATGGAGGGAATGGAGCAGCCTGTTTATTATTGGGATCCTGTGCTTTCGCCAAGTGGTATGACTTTTTATAGTTCTTATGTTATTCCTGAATGGAAAGACAATCTTTTTATTGGTGGATTGAGCAGCAAACATATTGCCCGAATTGTTATAGAAGACAATAAGGTAGTAGGAGAGGAACGCTTATTGGAAAAAGAAAACCAACGCTTTCGAGATGTTGAAATGGGTACAGATGGAGCTCTATATGCTGTAACAGATGAGGGTAGGTTGTATAGAATAGCAAAAAAATAAAAATCATTTTCTAAAAAATCCACAAGATGAATAAACGGGAATTTATCAAAAGAAGTATGATTGGAGCAATTGCTTTAGGAACATCTAATAATGTTTCGAGTAGCTTTGATGGTGTGACATACACTCCTATAAAAGAGCCAATTAAAAGGAAGCTTGGTAAAACTGGTTTTGAGGTTTTTCCAGTTGTATATGGGGGAATCGTTTCTATGAATGATGGACAAGATGCTTCCAACAACTATGTAGCATGGGCTCGTGATAGAGGTATCAATTATTTTGATGTTGCACCTACTTACGGCGATGCACAAGAAAAACTAGGTGTTTCAATTAAGCCTTTTCGAAAAGATGTTTATTTAGCTTCTAAAACAACTCAACGTTTTAGTGCTGAGGCTGAAAAAGAGTTTGAAGAGTCATTACGTTTGTTACATACAGATTACTTTGATGTTTACCAATTGCATAGTTTAACAACGGCAGAAGATGTAGATAAAGCATTTGGACCAAACGGAGTGATAGAGATGATTGAAAAAGAGAAACAACGTGGACGACTGCGTAAAGTCGGATTTTCAGCACATTCCCAAACACAAGCTTTGCGTGCGATGTCAATGTATGATTTCGACACCGTAATGTTTCCATTAAACTGGCAAATGGATATGCGAGATGGATGGGGGTCGGGTGTGGCAAATGATGCAAAACGTCGTGATGTGGGTGTGATTGCCATAAAAGGACTAACACATCGTCGATGGATTGAAGGTGATGACCGCAATCAATATTCAAAGTCTTGGTGTAAGCCTATAGATGTAGGTAATGTGGATTTAGGAATTGCTGCCCTTAAATACACTTTCAAAGCTGGAGCTGATGTGATTATCCCGCCAGGAGATTTCAGAAACTTTGCATTTTGTGTTGACCATATCGAAGAGGTTTTAGATGATTTAGCTTCCTCAACTCACCATGAATTGCTTAATAAAGAATATCTTGCTGTAAAAGAATATCCATTTTTTGAACCGAAGACATAAATTGACGGGATCACCTTCAAAAACGTGTTTTTATCTATTTCTATCTTTTAAAACATTCACTTTAATCAAACAGTTCGCTCTAAAAGGAGTTCTGGAGCGAACTGTTAGATAGTGCCTGCAAGAAAACCCCTTGTTTTAATTCTTTGACAAGAAAAGGAATATACAACAAAAGCAAGATTCGTATTTTAACGAATCTTGCTTTTGTTGTATGATAGAGTGAGAGCAACTCTCTTTCTATTTATTTTTGGTAATGAAGACCTGTTTAATCGTTCATCGATACAAGAAACTCTTCGTTGCTAGTTGTCCTGCGCAAACGGTTAAGTAGAAAGTCCATTGCCTCTACAGAATTCATATCTGCTAAGAAGTTTCTTAATACCCACATACGGTTGAGCACTTCTTCCGATAAGATTAAGTCTTCGCGACGTGTGCTAGAAGCAACAATGTCAACTGCAGGGAACATGCGTTTGTTAGAAAGTTTTCTATCCAATTGAAGTTCCATGTTTCCTGTTCCTTTAAACTCTTCAAATATCACATCGTCCATTTTCGACCCAGTGTCTGTAAGAGCAGTTGCAATAATGGTGAGTGAACCTCCATTTTCGATGTTACGTGCAGCACCGAAGAAGCGTTTTGGTTTGTGCAGTGCATTGGCATCTACACCACCAGAAAGAACTTTTCCTGAAGCTGGTTGAACAGTGTTGTAAGCTCGTGCAAGACGAGTGATGGAGTCGAGTAGAATTACCACATCATGTCCGCATTCTACCATTCGTTTAGCTTTGTTGATTACTATTTCTGCTACGCGCACATGTCTGTCAGCAGGTTCGTCAAATGTAGAAGCAATAACCTCGGCTTTTACGCTACGCTCCATATCTGTCACCTCTTCTGGGCGTTCATCAATAAGTAAAATAATCATGTATGTTTCGGGATGATTGTCTGCAATAGCATTTGCTATATCTTTTAGTAGCATTGTTTTACCTGTTTTAGGCTGAGCAACAATTAGTCCTCGTTGACCAAAACCTATAGGAGAAAACAGATCTACTACTCTACATGATAAATTATCGTTGTGTCCTTTTGTTAAATTAAACTTCCTGTCTGGAAAGAGAGGTTTCAAATGATCGAACGGAACACGGTCGCGCACCTCGTTAGGGTTGCGTCCATTTATCATGTTTACCTTTACCAAAGGGAAAAACTTTTCGCCTTCTTTGGGAGGGCGTATAGGACCTTCAACCACATCACCTGTTTTCAATCCAAACAATCTAATTTGTGATTGTGAAACATAAATATCATCTGGCGAAGACATATAGTTATAATCGGCTGAGCGTAAAAAACCATAACCATCCGCTATTACTTCTAATACACCTGATGCAGTCAAAATATCATCAAATTCAAAGGTTGGTTGTTTTTCTCTTGCAGCCTGTTGAGGTGCACTTTGCTTTTGTCGAGGTTGTTGTTGCTGTTGTTTTGGTTGCAATGGAGCAGGAGATAACAACGTTTCGATAGAAGCTTTTTCAGCTGCAGTAGTAGCTTTTTCTACTTGCGATTCAAACTTTTCGGCTACAGCTTCATCTTCTGCTACCACTGGTGGAAGTGCGTCTGCTTGAATATTGTCGTTTTTGTCTTGTTGGCGTTGCCTTCTTGAGCGAAAAACAAGCTGTTTAGGTTTTTGAGTATCCTCTTTTTGGTCTTCTTTCTTGGCGCTTTCAACCACTTTTTCTTTTACAACATCTGCCTTATTATTAGCTTGAGTTGCTTTTTGCTGATTGTCTTTGTTGGTGGGTTTATCAACTTTTTTCACAGCCTTTTGCTCCTGCTTATCTTGAGGCTTATCTTGTGGAGCACTCTTTTCTTTTTGTGAAGGCTTTACAGTGTCTGCTTCTTTAGGTTTTGTTTGCGTTACAGGCTTAGATTGTGTATTAGGCTTAGGTTGCGTTTTAGGTTTTTGTTCATTCTTTTTTTGTGCCTGTTTGTTATCTGCTTTAGCAGCTTCAGCTTGTTTGTTTTTGTTTTGTTTTGGAGGAGCATTTTTTTGTGTCTTCTTTTGCTCTTCTTGTTTGTTAGTACTCTGTTTAGGAGCCTCTGCTTTTTTATTTGCAGTAGGTTTTGGTCTATTGTTGTCTTTTTTGTCAGACGTTCTCGGTTTTTTGTTTGGTGTTCCGGCTTCAGCAATTGCTTGTTCGTCAAGAATTTTATAGATTAATTCTTCTTTTTTGTAGGCATCTGGTCTTTTAATACCCATTGATCTAGCCAACACGCGTAGTTCTGTGGTGAGCTTTTCATTAAGCTCGATGATATTATAAATCATTTTTTATGATAGTTAGTTAGTTGATTCAAAAATCAAGTAAATTTTAGTTAGGGGTAATATATAAATATATGATAGTTAGTGATTTCTAAAAAAAAGCGATTGTCTTTTTTGGTTCTTTAATAAACAATGATAAAAGACAGACTTTCGAAATTTGAAAGCACGAAGTTGTATTTTTGATAAAACAATTTTAAAAAAAAGAGAGTGATGTAGTATTTTGATTTTCCCTTCAAAAACTAATTATAAATGTATAATCGTATTAATTGTTTTTGAAAAAAAAGCTTGTTTTGAATTTGAATATGAATATAAAAGCAAAGTCTGCTTTCATCTATAAACGAAGATTCGGATACAAAGATACATCATTTTTTAAAACCACACACTTTAAATTGTTTTTATTTCAAAAAAAACACAAAGTATTAACTGTTTGATATGAGTTTAGTGGCTTTTGTTTAGTTTAATAGCTAAAGAAGTTGCTCTTTGTAGCTTCTCTCACTTTTATGATTGTATGTCTAAGTTGATTTTTTAATCAACTTGCATATTCAATTTGTTGGAGTTATCCAGTCGTCGCTCTAGCTCAGTTTTGTAAATTGATATTCGTTTCCTCTCTAAAGAGTTGGAAGGAGTAGATTCATTAAACAGTTTTTCGGCTATAACAATCCAGTCATGTGCAGTTTCTATGTCGTCAAGCATTTCGTAGCCCAATGCAATATTGCTAGCTGCTTTAGCCTTCTCGGTTTTGTTTTTAGTAGAATTGTAAAAGCTATCCCATTTTGCTATTGCTTCTTCCCATTTAGCTTGTTTGGCAAAAGCTTCAGCCTCGCGCATAACAGATGATGAGAGGGTATAGTACCAACGTTCTTGAGTAATCCAATGAGGGGTAAGCACGTAAGTCATTTTATCGGCTGCGTATATTGCAAGTTCTTTCAATGCATGTTCGGCATGAGGCACAACAAACTCGGCATAGGCTCTACCATCAGAAATATCGAATCCCTCCCAGTATAAGCTATCTATATATTGTACAGTTGGAATTTTTCCTTCAAGTGTTGGCATGTAAACACGCAATGTAGAGCTTATCTTACCGCTCAGTTTTGCATATGGGTAACCTTCTTGAACAAATAGGTCTTGCCAATCACTTGTAACCAATAGTTTGTCAAGCGATACAACAGCATCTGCACCACTTTCCTTTTTTAACTCTTGCATCTTTTCTGGAGTAATTGGGTCTTCTTTCCAGTACTCTTTATCGTTTCTCATCGGTTCGCTGTGGAGCATTACTGTATCAAAAAAACCTTCTTCATTTAGAAACTGTGTGAGAGCTTCTGTATAGATAATGGACAAGCTGTCTGTTTTTACTACTGCTTTTTCGGGATGGGTTCTACCTAATTTTTTTTTAGTGTGTCCTATATCATAAGGCTGATTCGCTACGTTATCAACTATCAATAGTTTCCCAACGGTGCTTGGTAGAGTTACCTGTGCAGGTTCTTGAGTTTGTATGGTCATGGTTTTAATACCAGCACAGCCTGTCAATAAAAATGCTCCAACTAGCAAGTATAAAAAAAGCTTGATATGTCTCATAAGAGTTAATATTCGTTTTCTAGAATTATTATTCAATCGAAATAGTGTTTGTGCGCTTCAAGGATAATATAATAGTTTGCGGATTTCTCAATCAAAATGTTAAAGGTGTTTTAATCCCTATTTTGTTAAGTCATCAATTATAATTCGCATATCTATATAAACAACAAACATAATTAAAATGTTTGCAAAGAAAAATAGTTTGACTATTTTTGTTCAAATTATAAAGATGTTTTAAACAAATAACCTATGCTTCAATCAAAAGAGACTTTCAATATTATTGTGTTGGCTAAGCAGGTTCCCGATACACGCAACGTGGGGAAAGATGCAATGAAAGCTGATGGAACAGTAAATAGAGCAGCCTTGTCGGCAATTTTCAATCCAGAAGATTTAAATGCGTTAGAACAAGCATTACAAATAAAAGATAGATATCCAAGTTCAAAAATAACAATTCTAACAATGGGTCCTGGCAGGGCAGCCGAAGTTATTAGAGAAGGATTGTTTAGGGGCGCCGATGATGGAGTTTTGTTAACTGACAGAGCTTTTGCAGGAGCCGATACTTTGGCTACCTCTTATGCATTGTCGATGGCAGTAAAGAAAATAGGACAATTCGATATCATTATTTCAGGTCGTCAAGCCATTGATGGCGATACTGCTCAGGTTGGACCACAAGTAGCCGAGAAGTTGGGAATACCTCAAATTACCTATGCCGAAAACATTGAGTCGATAGCCAAAGATAAAATAAGAATTAAACGTCGTCTTCAAAATGGTGTTGAAACTGTAGAGGCTCCTCTGCCAGTTCTTGTTACTGTAAATGGCTCCGCATTACCATGTCGTCCACGCAATGCCAAGCTGTTGCAAAAGTATAAACATGCAAAAACGGTAACTGAAAGACAAGTTGAACATATAGACTATATAGATATATACGACGAAAGACCTTATCTAAACCTAACAGAGTGGGGGGTGGCAGATGTAAATGCCGACGTAGCAATGTGTGGTTTGTCGGGTTCGCCAACAAAAGTGAAACGTATTGAAAATGTAAGCTTTCAAGCAAAGGAGAGTAAAAAGCTAACTGATAATGATGAAGATATCAACAACTTGATGAAAGAATTGATTCAAAACCACACCATAGGATAGGACTTGTATTGCCCAATAAATGATAGAAAACAATTAATTATGAATAACATATTTGTATATTTAGAAATAGAAGACGGAAAGGTAGCCGATGTCAGTCTGGAACTACTTACAAAGGGTAATAGCTTGGCAAAGGAGCTCAACTGCAAATTGGAAGCATTGGCGCTTGGTGCAGATTTGAAAAGTGTGCCCCAGCAAGTGTTTCCTTATGGTGTAGATGTGCTTCATGTTTTTGAAGATGATCGCTTGTCGCCATACACTACATTGCCACACACATCTGTGCTGATAAATCTTTTTGAAAAAGAAAAACCCCAAATTTGTTTAATGGGAGCTACTATTATAGGTCGCGACCTTGGGCCAAGAGTATCTTCAGCATTAGGAAGTGGCTTGACAGCCGACTGCACTTCGCTAGAGATAGGAGACCACGAAGACAAGAGGCAGAACAAAGTTTACGAAAACCTTCTTTACCAAATTCGCCCTGCTTTTGGTGGCAACATTGTGGCTTGGATTATCAATCCCGACCAACGTCCACAAATGGCAACAGTGCGCCAAGGGGTAATGAAAAAAGAATTTGCACTAAACAGCAAAGAAGGTGAAGTAAAAGAGTATAAGTTAGACGATTTTGTATCGGAAGAAGATTTTGCCGTAACAGTTATAGAGCGTCATATCGAGAAGTCGAAAATTAATATTGCAGGAGCACCCATCATTATCTCTGGTGGATATGGTGTAGGTTCAAAAGAAAACTTCGACCTTCTTTTCGATCTAGCATCAGTAATAGGTGCTGAAGTGGGTGCATCGCGTGCTGCAGTAGATGCAGGCTATGCAGAACACGACCGTCAGATAGGTCAAACTGGTATTACTGTACGCCCCAAACTATACATTGCATGTGGTATATCAGGGCAAATACAACATATTGCAGGTATGCAAGAGAGCGCTATTATTGTGGCTATCAACAACGATAAATCTGCACCCATCAACGCTATTGCCGACTATGTGATAACAGGAGATATAGAAACAGTTGTTCCTAAAATGATTAAATATTACAAACAAAACACTAAGTAAGAAT
>CAZUHZ010000011.1:0-23379 GCA_964620895.1 uncultured Dysgonomonadaceae bacterium
TTTTCAAAACACACCCCCAGTGCGTATAGCGCAAGCCAAAGCGTATAAAAGATTGTACCCTGTGTGGTAGTTTTCGCTCAACCATTTTTACTACCTTTATGGTCTGATATATAGATGATTAACACCACGTTAGATGGGCGATAAAAATTCGTTACACTATTGAGCCCCCAAAAAAAGAGAAAATAAATTGTAAACCGTACTCGAAATATGCCTGCACAACACAGGGGGTGCTCAGAAAAACACGGGCGTATTGATGGTACACAAATCTATTGAAAGAATATGAATTATAACACAGACGGTAAGTTGAAGCTCCAACGAGTTCCTTACGGCAGATTGCGCAAAAGCGAAGTGGCAGAGTATGCCAATCGCACATTGACTATTGTGGAAAAGCACGAGCCAGAAACGCTATTGATAGAGCCACTCTACAACCTATTGGCGGCAAAAAAGCCCCAAATTGGCTTGCTAGCCACACGCTACGGCATCGATCCATTGCGGTTTGAGATTGAGCACAAAAGATCGCTCCTGAACCTCACCATCAGTTCGCTCAAACTAAAGGTGCGCTTGCTAAGCAAGGCAGCCAGCAATGCCGATCTAGTACTTGCTAATACCTACATAGACAACTACTTGCGCCGCTTAGGCAGCATCAACGATAAGGAGTTGAGCCAAAGGGTGAAGGGTTTTACCAATGCAGTAAAATCTGAAGATGAACTTAAAGCTGCCATGCTAGCCCAAGAATTGATGTCCCATGTAGAGGAGATAGAATTGGCGCACACAGATTATGTGGCGGTGATAGACAGAAGAACCCGATTGCTATCGCAACGTCCCAATGTTCCTACTCCTTTTCTTATTGCTTCGGTTACGGGGTCTATCAACGACCTCTTTAAAGCTATCGAAGTGGCACACCTCACCAACGCCGAGGTTGACTACCAACCCGTGGTGGACGAGTTGAACAAAATGACCGATGCATTTTCGCTTACAGTCAACCTACGCACTGCCTACAACAAACGCAAAGCAGAGGGCGAAGAGGGCAAAGAAGACGAAGCCAACAATGATGGGATGGATGGGATGGATGGCACTGACGAGGAAAACTTTCCAGAGGTGCAAACCACATCTTGCAAAACGTATGTAACACCCCAAAAGAAGGAGGAAGAGGATGAAACAACCAGATCTGGATCAATCGACGAGATTGATGATACGCAATTGGCTTAAACACTTGCTGCTACTGTTGCTCTTGAAGCTGAAACGCCTAGCCGAACGGTGATGGAAAGACAGAACTGAGGATAGCGATGAGGCATAACCTCATTTCGCAAGGTGCTTGTTTTGACCTTAAATACTATTGAAGAAGCCCTTTGCTGAGAAGTGAGGGGCTTTTTCTCTTTTTTAAGGATGCTTTATATATGGTGAGAAAACAAAAAAAGGAACAAATTTTACATTTGCCCCCTTTTCTTATGATTCTAAAAAATAGTTGTTAGTTCAAATCGCTCAACTTAGAGCCAGCTTTAAATTTCACTACTTTTTTCGCAGGAATATCAATTGCTTCTTTTGTGCGAGGATTGATTCCTTTACGAGCACTTCTTTCGGTTACTGAAAATGTACCGAATCCAACTAGAACAACTTTTCCGTCATCCTTTAGTTCTTCACCTATTGATTCTAAAACTGCGTCTAAAGCTTTTTTTGAATCAACCTTGCTCAAACCTGATTTTTGAGCTACTGCACTTACTAATTCTGATTTATTCATAAGAAAAATGATAATAAATTAAACATATAACATTAAGGCTTAACCTTATTCATGTGTCAAATATAGATTATAATTCAATAACAATCAAGAAATAATTGAAAAACTATCCCGAAAATCAAAAAAAAGCCCAATAATACGCTTAAACAGGCTATTTAACGGAAAAAAACTGTATTTTTGTTGCACAAACAGACAAAAGAAAACAACCAATGCAACAAGCTCGAACGGGTTTCTTTAGTGGAATTCCTAATATTTGCAAGCATATACTCATTATCAACGTGATTGTATGGTTGGCTCAAAAAGTTTTGATGATGAAAGGAATTGACCTTTCAAATCATCTTGGGCTATACTATTTCGAATCGTCAAATTTCAGAATTTATCAGTTTGTCACCTACATGTTTTTGCACGACCCCTACTCTTTGGGGCATCTTTTTTTCAACATGTTTGCCGTGTTTATGTTCGGCCGTTTGTTGGAACAAATATGGGGTCCGAAAAGATTCCTCACCTACTATTTTGTAACAGGTATAGGTGCTGCATTAATTCAGATGATAGTGATGGGCGTGCGCATATATTCATTCAAAAGCGGACTTTCGGCAGAAGCAATATCCGATGTGATAGCCCAGGGGGGGCAATTAATAGAACAAAACATGAATTATACCGATGCCGCCAAAGGCTCGCTCAACATATTGTTGAATACGGGCACAATAGGTGCATCGGGGGCTGTGTTTGGTATATTGCTTGCTTTTGGCATGCTTTTTCCCAATATTCCACTCTATATTATCCCATTTCCATTTCCTATAAAAGCCAAATGGTTGGTCATTGGGTACGGAGCTATCGAATTGGTGCTCGGGTTTGCCTACCTACCAGGCGATAATGTGGCTCACTTTGCTCACTTGGGCGGCATGCTTTTTGGAATATTTATGATACTCTACTGGAAAAAGAAAGATAGAACGAAAATCAACACGAATGTCGAATATTTTAGATAATATAAAACACACCTACAACAGAGGCGATGTGCTTATGAAATTTATTTTCATAAACATTGGGGTGTTTTTTGCCATTCATGCTGTAGGGGTGGTAGCCACACTGTTTCGTTTAGAAGCACTTAACCCTCTGCCATTCTTAGCAGTACCATCGCAGATGAGCACACTCCTAGTTAGATTTTGGACACTGCTCACCTATATGTTTGTACATGTAGGCTTTATGCACATACTCTTCAATATGCTGTGGCTCTATTGGTTTGGCAGAATATTTCAGAGCTACTTCAACGATCGCACACTGGGCAGCCTATACGTGATAGGAGGATTGGCGGGAGCACTATTGTATATTATCGCTTTCAACACCATTCCTTATTATATATACGAAGCTGGACATGGTGTAATGATTGGTGCTTCTGCATCTGTCATGGCTATTGTTATGGCAGCTGCCTTCTACAGACCCGAAGTAACGCTAAATCTATTCTTGTTTGGACGCGTAAAAATAATCTACATAGCGTTGATTGTTTTTGTTATCGACTTCTTTTCGTTGAGCAGTGCAAGCAATCCTGGTGGGCATGTTGCCCATATTGGTGGAGCCATTGCGGGGTATTTGTTTGCAGTGCAGTACAAGAAGGGGAAAGATTTTACGCTACCCATCAGCCGATTTTTGGATATGATAGCCAATCTATTCAAAAAAAGGAAGTATAAGGGAGCTCATAAGGTTGTTTACAAAAAACCAGAAACCGACTACGACTACAACTATAGAAAAGCGCAAGAATCAAAAAAGATTGACGCTATATTAGAAAAACTAAAACAATCGGGATATAGTAGCCTCTCATCCGAAGAGAAGCGTCAGTTGTTTGATGCCAGTAAGAAATAAAAAAGGAACAACCATCAGAGTGCTATGATAAGAAAAATAATAAAACTACTTTTCCTTTCTGTCACTATTATATCCATATTCCTGCTATTGCTATCGCCCCTTGCATGGTATGTGTCGCCACATCGCACATCCATATTCTCTTTCATAGGGCTTGCATTTCCTGTTATACTCACCTCCAATATTGTATGCCTAGTGGCATGGCTGCTACTCAAAGAGAGGAAAGTGGCATTGGTTATTGGCATTGCACTCATTCTTTGCTACAAACCAATCACTACATTCTTCCCATTAAATATTAAGAGACAAACAGTACCCGAAAACAGCCTAAAGGTTCTCTCCTACAACGTGATGGGTTTTTTGCGCGAATCGAAAAAGGAGTCAGCCCACCCTCTTTTGGAGTATATAGCCAAAACGGATGCCGACATTGTTTGTTTGCAAGAGTATATGATAAGCAAAACGGGCAAAACGCTGCTCACGCAGAGCGATGTAAACAAAATATTGAACAAATACCCTTATCGCTCTATTACAGGATTGGAGTATTCAGGAAAATATCACACCTATGGATTGGCTTGTTTCTCGAAATATCCAATCAAAAAGACGCATGAGTTCACCTTCAAGTCGTCGTACAATGGCGCAGCCATATATACACTCGATGTGGATGGAGAAGACTACTTGGTGCTGAACAACCATCTGGAATCTAACAAGATATCCTCATCGGACAAAAAGTTGTATAGCGATTTTCTGACCAAGAGAAACTACCCCACAGCTGTGGAAGTAGGCTCTAATATAAAAAAACGCATGGGACGCGGCTACACCAAAAGAGCGAGTCAAGTGCAACAATTATCTGACTACATCAGCCGTCAAGCGTATGACAAATTAATTGTTTGTGGCGATTTTAATGATATGCCCATCTCGTATGCCTACAATAGGATGAAAGGCAATCTTACAGATGCATACACTTCAACAGGGTTTGGAGCAGGAATCACCTACTACGAACATCTTTTCCTTTTCAGAATAGATTATATATTGCACAGCAAAAATCTGAAGGCGCACAAAACCAAGATAGACAGAGTTAAATACTCCGACCATTATCCTGTTTTGACGTACCTAACAGAACAATAAGCTTGCATTTCTTGTTTAAAAAAGCTAGATTATCTGTTTCACTGGATTAATCTGAAAAGAAAAAACAATCAAATGACACCATTCAACGTCCAAATACTAGGTTGTGGGTCGGCTTTGCCCACCATGAAGCACAATCCCTCATCTCAATTGGTAAATGTAAACGGCAAACAGTTTATGATAGATTGTGGCGAAGGCACTCAGCTGCAGATGAGAAAAGTAGGTGCACGATTTGGCAAACTGCACAGCATCTTTATTTCGCACCTGCATGGCGACCATCTATTTGGACTTCCTGGACTTATCTCAACATTAGGCTTATTGGGGCGTACTGCAGAGCTAACCATCTATGCACACCAAGAGCTAGAGCAGTTTATAAACCCGGTGCGCGAATTCTTTTGCAAACATCTTTCGTACAACATACGCTTAGTGACATTGCAAAAGGAAGGCTGCAACCTGATTTTTGAAAACAAATCAATTAGTGTCTATTCATTTCCCTTAAAACACCGCATTGCCGCATCAGGATTTCTCTTTAAGGAGAAAGAGAAGATGCGACACATAAAGAGAGAGATGATTGATTTCTACAATATTCCCATTCGTGAAATCAACAATATAAAATGTGGTGCCGACTTTACTACTGCCCAAGGTGAGGTAATACCCAACGAAAGGCTTACCACCCCACCCAAGCCACCACGTTCGTACGCCTACTGTTCGGATACTGCTTACGACGAATCTATTGTTCCTTATATAAAAGGAGTTGATATTTTGTATCACGAAGCTACCTTTGCCGAGTCGGAAATAGCTACGGCAATCAAAACAGCCCATTCCACCGCAAGGCAAGCGGCCGAAATAGCAAAGCAGGCTGAAGTTAAAGAGTTGGTTATTGGGCACTTTTCATCGCGGTACAACGATTTGAATGTGCTATTACAAGAAGCTAAAGCTGTGTTTCCCGACACAGAGTTGGCGTACGAGGGGCAATTGATTGAATTATGACCTTTATCTCCTTATGCAAATAATCATTTAGTATCATTATTCACACTAAATCTCACAAAATGACACTTATTTAGCAATAAATAAGTTGAATTATTTATTTATTGCAGGAAAAGTTTATACTTTTGTAAAATATTAAATAAGCGTATTATATCAATAAACTCAAAATAATAAAACCATTGTAATGAAAGTAGCAATTGTAGGTATCAGTGGAGCTGTTGGACAGGAGCTTTTGAGCGTCTTAGCCGAAAGAAACTTCCCAGTGGAGAATTTAAAACTATTTGGTTCGGCACGCAGTGCAGGAAATGTATATACCTTTAGAGGAAAGAATATAAAAGTATTGGAACTTCAACATAACGACGATTTCAAAAACATCGACATAGTTTTTGCTTCGGCTGGTGGAAGTATATCTGTAGAATATGCAGAAACTATCACCAAACATGGCGCTATTATGATTGACAACTCTAGCGCTTTCCGTATGGATGACGATGTACCCTTGGTGGTGCCCGAGCTAAATGCAGAAGATGCTTTGAAGCGTCCTCGCAATATTGTAGCCAATCCAAATTGCACGACTACGCAACTGGTGGTGTCTCTCAAAGCTATTGAAGACCTATCACACATAACTAAAGTGCATGTATCTACCTATCAAGCAGCGTCAGGCGCTGGTGCTTCGGGCATGGACGAGCTGAAAGAGCAATATGGAGAAATTGAGCGTGGCGAAGAACCAACGGTTTCTAAATTTGCTTATCAATTGGCGTATAATCTTATTCCTCAAGTTGACTCGTTCACAGACAACGGATATACAAAAGAGGAGTTGAAAATGTATAACGAAACCCGCAAGATTATGCATTCTGACATTAAGGTGAGTGCAACTTGTATTCGTGTGCCCGTATTGCGTGCACATTCAGAGTCGGTGTGGGTTGAAACTGAAAGACCAATATCAGTAGAAGAAGCAAAAAAAGCATTTGCCAATACTCCAGGAATTATATTGATGGATGATGCAGAGAAGCAAGAATATCCTATGCCACTGTTTCTTGAAGGAAAAGACGAGGTGTTTGTAGGACGTGTAAGGAAAGACTTAACCAATGAAAACGGGTTGACTTTCTGGAGCGTATCGGATCAAATTAAAAAAGGTGCTGCACTCAATGCTGTGCAAATTGCGGAGTATATAGTAGAGAAAGAGTTTCAGAAATAACAGCTAATAGAGCACTATAAAAGGCTTGCTGTAACAAGCTCTTATAAAATAGAAAGACGTGTAGTATTCTTAAATGAAACACTACACGTCTTTTTTTGTCACACCAACACTTTCACAAACCAATAGACAATCACACCAAGGTTGATAAACTTGAGCACAATTCCTGCGAAGAATCCAATAAATGCTCCCGAAGCGTGTTTCAATGCAGCTTTTATATGCGAACCCGATAGGATACCCACAACTAGTGCTCCTACAAAAGGACCAAAAATAACACCAAGAGGTCCGAACCAAAAGCCGACAACAAAACCGATAGCTGCACCCCAGACCACCTTTTTGCTACCACCAATCTTTTTAGTACTCCATATTGGCAACAAATTGTCGAGAAAGACCACCACCAATGTAAACAAGCCTACGGCAATAACCACAGACCAAGAGAGATGATAACTAACTGACGGGACAAACTTTAGCAGCAACAAACCTAGCCACGACAGTGGAGTTCCAGGCAGCACTGGCAATACCGAGCCAGCAATACCAACAATGAGTAAGATAACTGCCAATGTAATTAAAATTGCTTCTAGCATTCGAGAAAAAGGGATTAGTTTAAATTATGTGGAGAGTAGCTTTTCTTTAACGATGCAAAACAATAATAAGTTCACCTAAGTTTGACCAGCTAGCTTTAATGATGTTTTCTCAACACCCTATGCGGAACATCGCCATGACCTACAATCTCGAACGGACACGAATGGTAGGCATTGTCCAACCACCCTTGCGAAATCTCGGTGCCAGAGTGGTAATGCGCAGTTTCGTTTACACACAACACATTTCGCACTGTCGAAAGAATAGTTCCAATATCGTGAGAAACCAACACAATTCCCATTCTACTATTTATCTCGTCCAATATCTTATAGAAATTGGTTTCAAAAAGTTTATCTACATACGAGATAGGTTCGTCTAATATCAACAACACGGGGTTGTCAATAATGGAACGTCCAAGCAACACTCTTTGCAATTGTCCTCCCGATAGTTCGCCAATGGGGCGTTTCAGTAAATCGTCCACACCCATTTGTTCAGCTACTTGCAGTACTCTGTTTTTATATTTTGCAGGTAAGCTAAACGATGGCAACCTGTTGCTCATCGACAGACCCGATAAAATAACATCGTGTACTGTGATAGGAAATTTTTGGTCTATTTTATTCAATTGAGGCAAATAGCCAATATTTATTTTAGGTACTTTCTTTCCCTCATCGTTGTAGAAAGAGATTTTGCCCTCTGTAGGTTTTATCAAACCCATAATAGTGCGTAGCAATGTGGTTTTACCACCGCCATTAGGACCAATAATGCCTAGAAAATCTTTTTGATATACCGAAAATGAGATATTCTTAATTATCCGCGGATTACTGTCATAACCTGCGGACACATTATCTATGTCAAAAATTTTATTCATTATTGGATAATATTTCGGCAATCTTTATCAACTCCTCACTCCAGTTATACGATAGCGGATCGATGGAATGGATAGATGCACCCACCTCTTTGGCTAGCGATTCAGCATTCTTCATATCAAAACCTTTTTGCACAAAAATAGTTCTTATTCCTTGCTCTTTTGCAAAATCGATCATCTGCTTCAATTGTTGAGGCGATGGACTTTTGCCTTCAAACTCAATACTATATTGAGTCAAATTGTAGTCGCGTGCAAAATAGGCTAGCGCAGGATGATAAATAATAAATGATTTCACTGGAGCACTTTCCAACAATGAAGCAATTTTTTGGTCTGTCTCTATTATTTCAGCTCGCAATACTTTGAAATTGTCGCGATACAGTTTTTGATTCTCAACATCTGCCATGACCAAAGCATTGAGCATATTTTCTGCCATAATGAGTGCGCTCTTTGGCGAACTCCATACATGAGGATCAATGCCATGATGGCTGTGACCTTCGTGGTGTACATGCCCACCAATTATATTGTCGAGGTTCTCTCCTTCTATCAAAGAAATTTCATTGGAAGTATTCACAACCTTGACATCTGCATTGTTTTCAGCAAGCGTTTTCCCCCAAGCGTTTTCAAACCCTAGGTAACCCACCTTGAAGTATAAACGGCTTTTGCCCAAACTCACCATTTGCGATGGAGTTGGGTCGTAAGTCTCGGGGCTTGTTCCAGCTGGCACAATTGTATTTACCTTAAAAACGTCGCCCACAATCTGTTCTACAAAATAGCGCTGGGGCTCAATTGTAACAGAAACTGTTGACTTGTTGTTTACAACTGAATTACAGCCAACAACAAACAATAATGTGAGAACAAGTAATATATAACTTTTCATTGAAAATTGAATCTGTTTAAATGTGTTTTAACCAAAGTGCAAATTTAGCAAAAATTACACTTTCGGCAATGCATATCAGAAGAATTTGTACATTTGTTTTTATTTATTCAACAGACGCACAGATATGCATGCAAAATTAAATACAGAGATGGTTACAACTGAAGATGGATCTCACTCCCTTTATGTACCTCATCTCAATGAACATTATCACTCTACCCACGGAGCCATTCAAGAGTCACGCCATGTTTATATTCATGTGGGACTTCATGCTTGCCAGTTGCAACAAACAAATATTCTAGAAATAGGATTTGGCACAGGTCTCAATGCTTTGCTAACTCTGTTGGAGTGTGACAAAACAAACAAACAGGTACATTACACCTCACTAGAACTCTATCCCTTAGACTTAGAGCGTGCTGCGCAGCTCAACTATGCCCATCAACTTGGTGGTGATAGGGAGTCAGCTCTTTTTATGGCGCTGCACAAAGCACCATGGGATGAATCGATGAAAATAACACCCACATTTGATTTACATAAAATAGAGACAGATTTTAGTAACCCCAATAACTTTAACACCAACACACGCTTCGATCTAATCTATTTTGATGCATTCGCACCCGAAAAGCAACCCGATATGTGGACGCAGCAAATATTTGATAAATTGTTCTCACTCTGCAATAAAAATGCTGTAATCACCACTTACTGCGCCAAGGGCGTAGTGCGAAGAATGCTTCAATCGGCAGGATTTGCCGTAGAGAGACTACCAGGACCCCCTGGGAAAAGAGAAATATTGAGGGGGAGGAAGGTATAGCTCTCATATATTCAACTTATGTAAGAAGAACCCCACTCCCTATTCTATGTTCTTTCTAACTTGTGTGAGAAATTGCTTCATATGCTCACTATCTTTTTCTTTGATGATATGGAGCAACTCTTTCAACTTTTCGCGAATTTTTTCTACCTGATCGGATGTGTAAGGATTAAAAAGAATTTCTGAAAGCAAATAATCATCTTCCGACAACAAACCTTCGGCAAGGCTCAAATGTCGCTTGAAGGTTGTGCCCGGTGCATCTTGATGCTTCATAACTGAAGCAAAAACCAATGTGGATGCAAAAGGAATAGAAAGAGAATAAGCAATTGTCTTGTCGTGCTTGTCAAAAGAGTATTCAAACACATTAAGCTTAACACTATTGTAGAGGTCGCGAAAAAAGACTTTACCTAAATGGTCAGATTCAGAGATGATGATGGCACTCTGAGTGCTTAAATCGTTAAGACTAGCAAAGGTGGGTCCAAACATAGGATGCGTGGACACATAAGGTCTCTCTGCACTTTCATAAAATGCTTTCAACCCAGTTTTGACCGATGCTATATCCGACAGGATGCACGACTGTGATATATAGGGCAACACGGTTTTGAAAGCATCTATTGTAAACGCTAGAGTTGCAGCATTAATCACCATTTCTGGATTGAAAGCTTCCACATCTTCTGGCAATGTCATTCGTTGGACATTGTAGATAAAGCGCAATTTCTTGGGGTCGGTATCTAATAATGCCACTTCGTGATCGAAGCTCAACAGGTCGGCAAAAAATGAACCCATTTTACCAGCTCCTACAATCAATATTCTCATTGTTTCAAATTTCTGTTATTTTATTCTGACACTTACTCTAAATCGCTGTTTTTGTTTTCGGCATGCATAATCACCATTTGTTGGCGCACAGACTCTTCGTGAATAGCTTCGAGAAACTTCTTTGCAAAACCACCCGACATATCCATCTTTTCAGCTTGCGCTATTCTATTAGTCAAAATTTGGTCGTAACGCCCAGTTTGCAAGATAGGCATTTTGTGCTCTATTTTGTATGTGCCAATTTCGCGTGATACACGCATGCGCTTGCTTAGTAATTCAAGCAGGCTATTGTCTATTTCATCAATTTGAGACCGCAGGTCAGATAAATCTTCGGTGGACTGTGTAGTCTCTCTAATGACAAGTGATTGCAGCACTTTATTCAATTCTTGAGGCGTAATTTGCTGATTACTGTCGCTCCAAGCATCATCGGGATTGCAATGCGACTCTATGATTAAACCTTTAAAGTTTAAATCCATAGCTTGCTGCGAAATTGTTTTAATCATTTTCCTACTACCACCTATATGACTAGGATCGCAAAGAACGGGTAAATCAGGAAATCGTCTTTTCAATTCGATAGGAATGTGCCATTGCGGAAGATTGCGATAGATGTTTTTGTCGGCTGTGCTAAAACCACGATGAATGGCTCCTAGGCGAGTAATACCAGCATTGTTGAGACGCTCAAAAGCTCCTATCCAAAGTTCTAAGTCAGCATTCACAGGATTTTTTATAAAAACTGGAATATCTACACCTTGCAATGTATTGGCAATTTCTTGTACAGCAAAAGGATTGGCTGTGGTGCGAGCACCAATCCAAAGCATATCGATGCCGTGTTTGAGAGCTTCATAGGCATGCTTTTCTGTTGCTACCTCTGTTGCAACATACATTCCGGTCTCTTCTTTCACACGCTGCAACCATTTGAGTGCAGGTAAACCCACCCCTTCAAAACCTCCTGGTTTAGTGCGTGGTTTCCAAACACCAGCTCTAAATATTTTTACTCCCATCGAGGCTAGCTCTCTAGCAGCCTGCATTACTTGCTCTTCTGTTTCTGCGCTACACGGACCCGAAATTATTAGGGGGCGTTTTTCCTCTACGCCAGGTAGCAAAATTGATTCTATCTTCATATCTTTTCCAATTGATTTCTAATTACTAAATAATCAGCTATTCTTTCATAAGCCTCTTTGATTTTGGTAGCTGAGCTACCTAACGATATACGAATATACCTATCTCCATTGCTTCCAAAGATAAAGCCAGGAGTGATAAAAACATGCGCATTGTATAAAATGCCATTTATCAACTCTTCACTACTTGGTTCATTATCCGGAATCTTAGCCCATACAAACAGACCTACTTGCTTGGTGCTATATTTGCAACCTAGAATATTCATTATCCTGAATGCCCAAATGCGACGTTGCTCGTAAAGCAAGTTCATATTGTAGTGCCACTCCTTAGGAGTATCGAGTGCTTTGATAGCAGCCATTTGCATTGGTCTAAACTGACCACTATCAACATTGCTCTTCACCTTCAACACCCACTGCACAAACTGCTCATTGGAAGCCAACATACCCATGCGCCATCCAGCCATATTGTGAGATTTGCTCATAGAGTTCAATTCTATGCAAACATCTTTTGCTCCCTCCACTTGCAATATACTCAAAGGAGTATCGTTAAGAATAAAGCTATATGGATTGTCGTGACAAATTACAATGGAGTGCTTTTTACCAAAAGCTACCAATTGTTCAAATAGTTCAATAGTAGCATTAGCACCCGTAGGCATATTTGGATAATTGACCCACATCAGCTTTACACCAGACAGGTCCATTTTTTCTAACGCTTCGAAATCGGGCAGCCAATTATTCGATTCAACCAAATCGTAAGCAATTACGTTGGCACGCATCAGTTTAGAAACTGAAGTGTATGTTGGGTAACCAGGATTGGGAACCAAAACACCATCGCCCACATTCAAAAATGCCATTGAAATATGCATAATCCCTTCTTTGGAGCCAATAAGGGGAAGCATTTCTGAAGCTGAAAGATTCACATCGTACGATCTTTTGTACCAGTTGACATAGGCTTGTTTCAATTCGGGGATCCCACTATATGGCTGATAGCCATGAATGTCGGTGCGTGAAGCAACTTTGCACAATTCCTCTACTATATACTCTGCTGGTGGCAAGTCGGGACTTCCAACACCTAAGCTAATTACATTTTTGCCTTCGGCATTCATTTTTGCAACTTCTTGCAACTTAACGGAAAAATAGTATTCCGAAACACTCTTAACGTGTTCTGCTGGTTCTATAAAATTTGTGTATTTCATCTTTTCTTAATTTTCGATATCTACGTTTTTACCTTTACTATATTCGCCAAGTATTTTCAAGTCTGCCACTAAGGGCTTTATTGCTTCAATTGATTGTTTATACCTATGGTAATCAGAAAATGTAAGGTCTATATAAAATTGATACTCCCACTCTCGTCCAATAATAGGGAGAGACTGTATGCGCGTGAGGTTAATGTCGTAAAAAGACAGCACAGAAAGCACACGCGATAAGCTGCCTTCGCTGTGAGGCAATACAAAAACGAGTGACGATTTGTTTATATTGTTGTTTTTTTGCAAGTCTGCAAGCATTTCCTTATGAGCCAAAACAAGGAACCGAGTAAAGTTGCGCTTGTTTGTTTCAATCCCTTCAGCCAACACATTTAAATTGTAGAGTTCAGCCGCATAGTTACTGCATATTGCTGCAATACCATGCAGATTGTTTTCAGATATCTCTTTAGCTGCAAGGGCAGTATCTTCATGCTCTACTACTTTCACACCAGGCAAGGAGTCCAAAAAATCGTCACACTGCATCAACGCCATTGGGTGTGATGTCACCTCTTTAATATCAGAAATGGTTTGTCCTGGAAGTGCCGCTAAGCAATGAGAAATGCGCAACTTGCACTCTCCTGCAATCCACAAATCATTTAGTTTCAACAAATCGTGATTCGGAAGCAACCCCCCTGCAATAGTATTTTCGATTGCCATAACGCCTATTAGTGTAGGATCTTTTTTTGCTTCAGCAAAAATGTCCCGAAAAGAGATGCAAGGCACAATACTAACCTCATCTTGCGAAAAGTACTGACGTGCTGCCACTTCGTGATAAGCTCCTAGTCCGCCTTGAATAGCTACTTTTTTCATTTTTATATTTCTCTATTATTTATGTTTCTATAGAAACTAACTGATTTCAAAAGCTTTATTAAGCAAATAGTCACTCATTAAAAACATCTCATTGCTTAATAGTTTCTTGCAAAGCTGTATAAATAAAAAAATCCTGTCGATATATTCGACAGGATTTAAATAGTTTGATGTATGTTTATTTTCTCATTTTTTGCATATTCAATCCTGCCTCACTTTTTGTAAAAGTAAAAGTAAAAATAAAAATCGAATTCGTATGCAGAGAATAAATGTTTCAAATCAATCGTTTTTATGATTTATGGCTACAAATGTAATGCTTTTTTTTATTTACAACAACAAAAGGTCGCAAATAACTCAAAAAAAGTCTCTTTTTGGTATTTATCTTCAAATATTTGTCAATTTCACTCTTAAATAAACTTATAGAATTCCTTAATAAAGGATACTCGCATAATTTCAATAATCAGAAAAGATGAAAATTCAATCAAAGTCATTAAATTATTTTTATATTTGCATCTGATTAACAAAAGAGAAGAGAACTATAGCTTTTCAGTCTTTGGGCAGAGCAAAATTAACAATTTGATTAAAACAGTCAATAATTCAACACACTTGATTTACCGCAAGATACTTTAAATAGAGAAATTTACAATATTACTAACATATCAAATCACATTCTATGTTTAAAAAACATCCAAAGGGATTAATTGGAGCCGCCCTATCAAATATGGGCGAACGTTTCGGCTTTTATATCATGATGGCGATACTATCGCTTTTCCTGATGTCTAAATTTGGCTTGGACACAAGAAGTGCCAGCTATATTTATTCTGTTTTTTATGCTTTAATTTATATTCTAGCATTAGCTGGTGGCTATATAGCAGATAAAACTAAGAAGTATAAAGGGACAATTTTATCTGGTCTCATTTTAATGACACTTGGGTATGTCTTAATTGCAATACCGACCCCAACACCCGTTCCTCATTTTGGTCTTTATCTTACACTCACTCTTGTTGGTCTCTTCTTTATTGCCTTTGGCAATGGTCTGTTTAAAGGAAACTTGCAAGCTGTTGTAGGACAAATGTACGACAACCCAAAATATTCGGACAAACGAGATACAGGGTTTCAAATCTTCTATATGTTTATTAATGTAGGTGCTCTTTTTGCTCCTTTATTAGCAGTTGGAATTAGAAATTGGTGGGTGCAACGAAATGGTTTTGCCTACAATCCTGACTTACCTGCTCTTTGCCACGGATTTATCAAAGGAAACCTTACTCCCGAGGCAGGAAATCGTTTTGCTGAACTCTCTTCGACAATGAGTACTGTAGCCCCTACCGACTTATCCACTTTTGCACACGAATACCTTAATGTGTTTAACACAGGATTCCATTATGCATTTGGAATTGCTATTTTTGCTATGTTGATCTCTGTAACGATTTGGTTGAAAAACAAAAAAGACCTACCTGATCCTGCACAAAAAACAATTAAAGTTTTAAACAGCAAAGATGAACCCGAAGTTGTTCAAATGAACCACGACGAAGTTCGTCAAAGATTATACGCTCTATTCGCAGTTTTTGCAGTAGTTATTTTCTTCTGGTTCTCATTTCACCAAAATGGTGTTACACTCACATTTTTTGCAAGGGACTATACCGATCTTAGCATGCTTAATATTAATCTAGGGTTTACAAGTATTCAAGGTGCCGAGTTGTTTCAGTTCTTTAATCCTTTCTTTGTAGTATTCTTAACTCCAATTATTATTGGTTTGTTTGGATGGCTTAAAGCAAAAGGCATGGAACCATCTACACCAAAGAAAATTGGTATAGGTATGGGTATTGCTGCTATTGGCTTTGCTGTTATGGCAATTGGTTCTATCGATGTTCCAAATTATGCCGATGTTACCGCTATGGGTGGACTTGATACTGCTGCACGTGTTACTCCTTTTTTATTAATAGGGACTTACTTTATTCTCACAGTAGCTGAGTTGTTTATCAGTCCGCTAGGGCTGTCATTTGTGTCAAAAGTTGCTCCTCCACATCTTCAAGGTGTAATGCAAGGTGCTTGGCTTGGTACAACTGCTGTAGCCAATTTGATATTGTTTGTTGGAACAATATTCTACGAAAGCCTACCCCTCTGGATGGCTTGGAGTATTTTTGTAGTAGCATGTCTTTTATCTATGTTTATGATGCTCTTTATGCTGAAATGGCTTGAGCGCATAACAAAATAGTAAATATAAAATATCATTCAGTAAAAAAGGTCAACCAAATTGCAGTTGACCTTTTTTCATTAAATATACATCCTCAATAATATAATATCTACGTAAATCTCTCACTATTAACGGAGTTCATTCGCAGACAAAAGTGTGTTAATAAGTAATTAGAAAATTTAGGCTAAAAGTAAGGATAAAAACTTATATTTGTATGTATTAAAAAAATAACGATTTATATATAAACCTGAAATGCAGCCATTTGTACACCTACACGTTCACTCTCAATACTCTTTGCTCGATGGTCAAGCAAGCATAAAACGCTTGGTAGATAAAGCCGTATCAGACGGTATGACGGCCTTAGCTCTTACAGATCACGGAGCTATGTATGGAGTAAAGGATTTTGTGAACTATATAAATAAGAAAAACGGTCCAATCAAATCTAAAATAAAGAAGATAGAGAAGGATCTCCTTAAAATTCGAGATAACTCAAAGGATGAAGAACCGTCTGACGACAATAAGGTAAAAGAACAACAGTTAAAAGAAAACTTACTGCTCGAACAAAAAAAACTATTCAAACCAATCATTGGATGTGAGTGCTATTTAGCACGCAGGGATAGATTTCAGCAAAAAGACAAGATTGACGGTAGTGGTTGGCACTTAGTAGTACTGGCAAAGAATTTTAAAGGTTACCAAAACCTTATTAAGATAGTTTCTAAAAGTTGGACAGAGGGGTTTTATTATCGTCCTCGCATCGATAAAGAGCTGTTGGAAAAACACAGCGAAGGTCTGATAGTTAGCTCTGCTTGCCTAGGAGGTGAGATTTCTAGAAAGATTGACAATGGAGAAATAGAAGAAGCCGAAGAGGCGGTGAAATGGTACAAATCTGTTTTTGGCGATGATTACTATCTCGAATTACAACGTCATAAAACAAACAGACCCGATGCTGATGCTACAACTTATATAAAACAGGAACGTGTAAACAAAGAGCTTATACGAATAGCTGAGAAGTTAGATGTAAAGGTGATTGCCACCAATGATGTTCACTTTGTGAACGAAGAAGACGCTGATGCGCATGACCGATTGATTTGCTTGAGCACAGGCAAGGATTTCGACGACCCCAATCGGATGCGCTACTCCAAGCAAGAGTGGTTGAAAACAACCGCTGAGATGAATCAGGTGTTTGGCGATATGCCTGAGGTTTTGTCAAACACATTAGAAATTGCTGAAAAGGTAGAACACTACTCAATAGACCACGATGCACTGATGCCCTTTTTCCCAATCGAAGATTCGTTTGGCACAGAAGATGAATACAAATTGCGCTATAGCGAAGAGGACCTGAAGAAAGAGTTTGGTGGCAAAGTATTCAAACGTCTTGGAGGATACGATAAGGTTATCAGAGTTAAACTAGAGTCTGATTATCTTGCTCATCTTACCTATATAGGTGCTAAAAAACGCTATGGAGAAGACCTTAGCAATGATATAAAAGAGCGACTTGACTTTGAGCTTGAAACAATGAAGACGATGGGATATCCTGGTTACTTCTTAATTGTTCAAGATTTCATAGATGCAGCACGCAAAATGGATGTTGCAGTTGGTCCAGGCAGAGGATCTGCTGCAGGGTCTGCGGTAGCTTATTGTCTTCGTATAACAGATATAGACCCTATTAAGTATAACTTGCTTTTCGAACGTTTCCTGAATCCTGATCGTATATCGATGCCTGATATCGATGTCGATTTTGACGACGAGGGTAGAGACGCTGTGCTTCATTGGGTAACTGAAAAATATGGCAAGGAGAATGTTGCGCGCATCATTACCTTTGGAACCATGGCAACTAAGTCGGCTATCAAGGATGTTGCTCGTGTTCAAAAACTCCCACTGGCAGAAGCTGAAAGACTTACAAAACTTATTCCAGATAGGATACCAAACAAAAAAGTAAATATAAAGACAGCAATTGAGTATGTCCCCGAACTAAAAGCTGCAACAAAAAGCGACAACCCTATAGTACGCGACACATTGAAATATGCACAAATGCTTGAAGGAAATGTGCGTAGCACTGGAGTACATGCATGTGGAGTGATTATATCTCAAACTGATATTTCAGACATTGTGCCCATGAGCACTGCTGATGACAAGACTACCAAGGAGAAGCTATTAGTTACTCAATACGATGGTTCTGTTATTGAGGAAACTGGGCTCATCAAAATGGACTTCTTGGGGCTTAAAACCTTATCCATTATTAAATCTGCCATTGAGAACATTGAACATACAACGGGACAAAAAATTGATGTTAGCAAGATAGACTTAGAAGACGCTAAAACTTACGAACTATATAGTCAGGGAAAAACTAGCGGAACGTTTCAATTTGAATCTGCTGGCATGCAAAAATACCTAAAGGAGCTAAAGCCAACAAAGTTTGAAGACTTGATTGCGATGAATGCTCTTTACCGTCCAGGACCAATGGACTACATACCATCGTTTGTGGCTAGAAAGCACGGGCACGAAAAGATATCTTACGACCTTCCTATAATGAAGGAATACCTTGACGAAACTTATGGTATTACTGTCTATCAAGAACAGGTCATGCTTCTATCACGACTACTTGCAGACTTTACACGAGGTCAATCTGATGAGTTGCGAAAAGCAATGGGTAAGAAGATGATTGATCAAATGAATTCCTTAAAAGAGAAGTTTCTTGATGGAGGACGCAAAAATGGACACAATGAAAAGGTTTTGCTTAAGATATGGGGAGATTGGGAGAAGTTTGCATCTTATGCTTTCAATAAATCTCACGCCACTTGCTACTCATGGATTGCTTATCAAACAGCTTGGCTAAAAGCCAACTATCCATCTGAGTATATGGCAGCTGTGTTGTCAAACAACCTGAACAACATTACGGAGATAACGAAATTTATGGACGAATGCCGTTCAATGGGTATGAATGTGTTAAGTCCGGATGTGAATGAATCATTCTTTAAATTCTCGGTAAACAAAGAGAAGGATTTACGTTTTGGTCTAGCTGCAATAAAAGGTGTTGGTAATGGTGCGGTAAAAGCTATTATTGAAGAACGTGAGAGAGATGGACATTTTACCGATATCTTCAACTTCGTAGAGCGTGTACCACTCTCTGCATGCAATAAAAGAACCCTTGAATCATTAGCTCTTGCAGGTGCTTTCGATTCCCTACCAGGCATTAGTAGAGAGCAGTTTTTTGCCACTAACGATAAAGAGGAAGCTTTTATTGATACCCTCATACGATACGGAAGCAAATTTCAAGCAGATCAAAACAACTCGATGAACTCATTGTTTGGAGATGCTTTCTCAAACCAAATAGAAACACCTGAAATTCCTACTACTACTCCATGGACTGACTTGGAAAAATTAAACAAAGAGCGAGATTTAATTGGAATTTACCTGTCAGCGCATCCACTAGATGACTATGAGTTAATTTTAAAATATGTGTGCAATACTTCCACTTCCGACTTTGCCGATATAGAAAAGATGAATGGTAAAGAAGTGACATTTGGTGGAATGGTTACTTCTAGCAGGGAGGGACAAACAAGACGTGGCTCACCCTTTACTATATTTAAAGTAGAAGACTATAGTGGCAATTACGAAATACCTTTATTTGGAGATGATAGCATCAATTATGGCAAGTTTGCACGCCCAGGACTATCACTTTTCATTCGTGGGAAAGTGCAAACTAGACGCTACGATGAATCTCAGTTTGAGTTTAAAATAAACAGCATTCAATTGCTGCCTGATGTAAAAGACAGTTTGTTGGAGAAACTTACAATTCAAATGCCACTCACAGAGCTAACCACTGAATCGGTTGCTGATTTATCGGCATTGTTGAAAAACAAATCAGGCAATACGTTGTTATATTTCCATGTTTACGGAGCCGAACCTCATCTAAATGTTGAGCTTTTTTCTCGTAAATCAAAAATTGCTGTGACTAATCAGTTGGTCGATTACTTAAAGAGTAATGAAGCAATAAAATTTAAAGTGAATTAATTTAAATATAAATATTTTACAAAACCAATTTAAACAAAACAATTATGGCTCTTGAAATAACAGATGCAACATTAGAAGATGTTCTAAAAACAGACAAACTAGTAGTTATAGATTTTTGGGCAGAATGGTGTGGACCTTGCAAAATGGTAGGACCAATCATTGATGAGCTTGCTAAAGAGTATAGTGAAAAAGCAGTTGTAGGAAAAGTTGACGTAGATAATAACGACGACGCTACATCAAAATATAGTATAAGGAATATTCCTACTACAATTTTCATCAAAAACGGTGAAATAGTTGACAAAATTGTAGGTGCAGGTTCTAAAAAAGTTTTTGTTGAAAAAATAGAGAAGCACGTATAAATGAATTAAAACAATTCGATTAGTTTATTTATAAGTAGTAAAACAACAAAGGGTTCATATTTGAGCCCTTTGTTGTTGTGCATATCCTCTTGACAGCTTGTTTTTGCTTGATTAGCAACAACATCCATTAGTTTTTTAATCTGTATTACTCACGCTTTTAGCTTCCTCGCAGATGCTGGAGCATCGAACTACGCCGATATAGTACACTATTTCAAGGAGTTTGCAACAAACAAGATAATTCCCTTCAACTTCTCTTAGGGAACAGATAAAACCAGACATCACCCAAAAGTGGGTGTCAATATCAAAGCAATACAAGTCATTAATTACTAATCAACCAATATATATGCACTTGAGATGTGATGCATAATACGGCTTTAACTCCTTTATAATAGGAGTTACGATCTTTGTATTTTTATTAATCTCTTCAGCACTTTTCGTTGATGATAGAAAAAGATTAATGCTAAAATAGATGCCAAAGCATCTGAAACAGATATTGCTGCCCATACTCCGTCTAGTCCAAAAAAGCGGGGTAAGAAAATGATGCTAGGTATCAGGAAGAAGACTTGTCGACTCAAACTCATAGCAATTGATTTTTTTGCTTGTCCAATACTTTGGAAGTATCCTGATGTGACAATTTGAAAACCTACAAGAGGAAATGCAACGATAGCTATCCGCATAGCATTTTCAGCAAGATCCAACAGTTCCACATCAGAAGTAAATGCTTGCGCAAAAACTCGTGGAAAGAATACTCCAAATAAGAAGCCCAAAGATGTTACTATGGTTGCAATTATAATTCCATAATAGTATGCAGCTTTAACACGATCGTATATTTTGGCGCCAAAATTATAACCAATTATAGGCTGTAGTCCTTGGTTTAAACCAATAACAAACATCACAATGAGCATAAACATAGAGTTGAGTATGCCAAATGCTCCAATAGCTAAGTCGCCCCCATAAGATTTAAGCGAAGTATTCATTAACACTGCAACAGCTGATGCTGTTATTTGCATTAAAAATGGCGAAAGCCCAATCGAAACTATTGCAATAATAATATCTTTTTGAAAGCGCATATTCTTTTTACGCAATCTAAGAGAAGTGTCTTTTCGTGTAAAATGATACATCACAAAGAGCATTCCTATAAACATCGAAATTACTGTTGCCCAAGCTACTCCAGCAATACCCATGTCAAATACAAAGATGAATATAGGGTCTAGAATAATATTCAAAGCAGCACCAATAAGCATTGTGTACATCGCTTTTTTGGGGTATCCTGAAGCGCGCATCATATTGTTGAAGCTATACGTCATAGTTACAAATATATTACCCGGTAATATGATTTGTAAATAATCTCTCGCAAAAGGATAAGTGTCCTCGCTAGCTCCAAAAGCCATGAGAATGGGCTCTAGAAAGATAATGAGAAGCGTCATAAAAACTATATTCAAAACAATAGTCAGTAGAAAAGAGTTTCCAAGAATTTGCTCAGCTCTTTCAGGATCTTTTTTTCCTAAGTTGATTGAGATTCTACTAGCAGCCCCTGCTCCAATTAGCATCCCCAGTGCTGCAGTAAGGTTCATCACCGGAAATGTTATTGCCAATCCAGATATAGCGAGTGCACCCACACCTTGTCCTATAAATATACGGTCAACTATATTGTACGTGGCATTTACCATCGTCCCAACTATTGCAGGTAGTGCATAGTCCCAGACGAGCTTACTTATCTTTTTGGTTTCTAGTTGTAATTCCCTTGTTGGTCTCAATATATAGTTCTTTATTTACTGTTACTAAAAATATTTATCAACCTATTTCTTATTTGTCATTATATCGAGTGCTATTTTATCTGTTTCAAACATCCCTTCTTTACCGATTTTAGACATATTCCGAATCGTTTGATCTACATCTTTATCTACAATTCCTTCTTGCTCACTCACAACACTATTCTCTATTGCCATTAAGGCAGAAAGCAGCGCGGTAGAGACACTGCTCGAAATTTTGAGAGAGCAACTGGGTTTTGCCCCATCACAAATCATGCCTGTAATATTAGCAATCATGTTTTTTGTTGCAAAAGTTATTTGCTCATAGGTTCCACCCATCAAATAGGTTATACCACAACTCGAGCCAGTGGATGCAACTACACAACCACAAAGGGCAGACAGCCTGCTTGAGTGTTGCTTAAGATAAATGACAGTTAAGCTGCTCAAGACCAACGCTCGTATAAGAATCTCCCCACTGGCTCCAATTTCTTCAGCGTAAGAAAGAACTGGTAAAGTAGCTGCAATACCTTGGTTGCCACTTCCCGAATTGCTCATCACAGGAAGCTTTGCTCCACCCATTCGCACATCGCATGCTGCTGAAGTTGTAATCAACATTTTTGAATGAGGATTATCTCCGAAAACTGACACTCCTCTTTTACCTGCTATTATTTGAGATATATTGTGTCCATAGTTGTCCTTTTTAGCCTCTTTCGATACTTCCTTGTTCATTTTTGCTGCAGCGTATATAAAACTCAACTCTTCAATTGGTGTTTT
The DNA here is from genome assembly GCA_964620895.1 of uncultured Dysgonomonadaceae bacterium. Taxonomy (GTDB): domain Bacteria; phylum Bacteroidota; class Bacteroidia; order Bacteroidales; family Dysgonomonadaceae; genus UBA2632. The sequence goes on from CAZUHZ010000011.1 coordinate 23,088, forward strand.
ATGAGCAAAATCATATACCTTTTTTAGGTTTAACGAAACTGCAACATCATCTGTATCTATCTCTTCAAATTCTTTTGAATGTAAAACAACTCCATCTTTCTCTATATATGAGAAAAAAGTGTGTGCTCCGCTTATAATAGTTTTCACTTTGCTGTTTTGAGCCGAACAAACAACCTCAATGTAGAGACTTTCTGTTATATTTTTCTTTAATCCAATATTTATCCTCTCTTCTTTGATGTATTGTTTGGCTTCCGCTAAGTCGTCTGCATCAAAGTCGCGCAGCACCTCTAGT